>JAGWRL010000337.1 GCA_028876585.1 Pseudomonadota bacterium
CCAGCGCCGCCCGGCGCGGCGCCGGCGACATCGCGTCGGCGGCGGCGACGCCGCCGCGATCCTCGCCCGGCGTCAGCCGCGTTCCGATCTCCACCGGCGCCTCCGGCCGGTCGATCATATAGGCGTGATACAGCGCCTGCCGGTACGACACCGGGCGGCCGGAGACGAGCGTGAGATCGACGCCGCTCCAATCCTGCCCCGACAGGTTTTCGAGCGTCGCCCAGCCTTGCAAGGCGCCGGTGCTGGCCTCCGCGCCGGGATCGAGCACGAGGCGATATGAGGTCTTCCACACCGGCGCGGCGGCGAGATAGGCGACCCGCAGCTTGCGCTTCGGCCCGCCGTGCGAGCGCAGCCGGATCACGCGGGCGTTGCGCTCGGCCCCCGCCGCCGTCGCCTGCAGCGCCTGCGTCAGCGCGTCGCGCACCCGGCTGTCCGAGAAGCGCAGGCTCTCGGCCTGCTCCAGCACGAATTGCTCCAGCCCGGCTTCAGTCATCACCGTGACGCGATGGCGCGTCGCGAGCGCGCCGCCGTCGGGTTTTGTCTCGGTCTCCTCCGCCACCGCGACGATGCGGCCCTTGATCGCTCGCGGCCCGCCGACCTCTATCTCGGCGCCGCGCAGCGCGGCGAGCAATTGCGGCGTCGATTGCAGATCTTCGGCCGTGAACGGCAGCGCGCGGAAGGTTTGCGACAGCGGCTCGGGGCCGGGCAGGTCGAGCCCGCCAATGCCGCCGTGATCGTCGAACACGACCAGGCTTTTGAGAATGTCGTCGATCTGGTCGAGCGGCGCCTTCAACTCCACCGTGGCGTCGCCCTCGACGTCGGCTTCGTGTTCGTAGAGGCCGACGCCGCCGGTCGACAGCAGCACCCGCTTCAGCGTGAGATCGGCGGCCTGCGCGCCGCCGGCCGCGATCAGCGCCGCCATCGCGACGCCCGCCCAAACGATAGCCCGAACCCGCATCGCGTCCTCCTCACGCTTCCGGCGCGACTTCACCCCGGGCCTGTGGCGGCATTACGGGACGGAGCGCGGCGAAAGGCGGCGAAATACCGCCAATCTCGTGTTGAACCGCTCACGTCGCCGCGTCGCGCACAGTCGGCAGCCGCGCCCGCTCGGCGCGCAGCACGATCAGCCCGCTGGCGATGATCAGCGCGTTGCCGATCAGGATCGGCGTGGTCGGCGTATCGCGCCAGACCAGCCAGCCCAGAATGGTCGCCCACAGGATCGCGGTGTACTGGAACGGCGCCAGCACCGAGGCCGGCGTCAGCGCCAGCGCCTTGGTCATGAATACGAAACAGACCATCGCCACCACGCCGAGCAGGAACAGCAGCGCCAGATCGCCTGGGGAGGGCGTGACGAAGGCGAACGGCAGCGTCGCCGCGCCGATCAACCCCGCGCCGCCGAATTGCCAGACGATCAGATGCAGCCAATGAACCCCGCGCAAAGCCCGCGTGATCGTCTGGCCGAGCCCGTACATGATCGCGCCGGCCAAGGCGATCGGCGAGGAGGTGGCGAAGATGTCGGCGCTCGGCCGCAGCGCCACCAGCACGCCGATGAAGCCCAGACCGATCGCCGCCCAGCGGATCGGCTCGACCTCCTCGCCCAAAGTCAGCGCCGACAGCGCGGTGATGATGATTGGCGCCGCCATGTAGAACGTCATCACGTCCGCCAGCGGCATGCTGCGGGTGGCGTAGAAAAAGCAGTAGGTGTCGGCGGCCATGAACAGGACGCGGATGATTTGCAGGCCGAGATGGCGCCGGTCGGTGAGATCGACTTTCCAGCGCCACACCATCGGCGCCAGCAGGAAGGCCGCGCCGACCACGCGCAACGCCAGCAACTGGCCGACCGCGTAGCTGGCGACCAGCCATTTGCCCATGGCGTCGTTGAGCGCGAACAGGAAGATCGCGATGAGGTAGAACACCACACCGCGACCGCGCGCCGCGGCGGGAAAAATCTGCATCGCCGCGATCAGAGAACCTTGCGCACCCAGCCGTGCACGTCGGCGATCTCGCCGCGCTGCACGCCGACCAGTCTGGCTTTCAACTGCTCGGTGATCGGGCCGCCGTCGCCCTCGCCGATGAGGAAATCGCCTTTCGACGATTTGATCTTGCCGATCGGCGACACCACCGCCGCCGTGCCGCAGGCGAAACATTCGCGCAATCGGCCGCTGGCGGCGTCGGCGCGCCACTGGTCGATGCTGTAACGCTCCTCCTTCACCGTGCGGCCTTCGGCGCGCGCCAGCGTCAGGATCGAATCGCGGGTCACGCCGGGCAGGATGGTGCCGCCGAGCGGCGGGGTCAGCATCGAGCCGTCGTCGAACACGAAGAACACGTTCATGCCGCCGAGCTCCTCGACCCATTTGTGCTCGGCCGCGTCGAGGAACACGACTTGATCGCAGCCCTGTTTGCTGGCTTCCGCCTGCGCGACGAGGCTGGCCGCATAATTGCCGCCGCATTTGGCCGCGCCCGTGCCGCCGGGCGCGGCGCGGGTGTATTGGTCGGACAGCCACACCGTCACCGCCTTCTTGCCGCCCTTGAAATAGGAGCCGACCGGCGAGGCGATGACGACGAACAGATATTCGCTCGCCGGTTTGACGCCGAGGAACGTCTCGTTGGCGAACATGTAGGGGCGCAGGTAGAGACTGCCCTCGCCGCTGGGAATCCAGTCGCGGTCGATGCGCACGATCTCCTCGATGGCGCTCACGAACAGGCTCTCCGGCAGGCTCGGCATGGCGAGCCGCGCGGCCGAATCCTGGAAGCGCTTGGCGTTGCGATCGGGCCGGAACAGCACGACGCCGTCCTTCGTGCGGTAAGCCTTCAGCCCCTCGAAAATCTCCTGCGCGTAATGCAGCACGGCGGAGGCCGGGTCGATCTGGAACGGCGCGCGCGCTTTGATCTCCGCGTCATGCCAGCCCTGGCCCTCGCTCCAGCGCACGGTGACCATATGGTCGGTGAACACCCGCCCGAAGCCGGGGTCCTTGAGTTTTTCCGCGCGAACCGCCGCCGGGGTCGGGGAGGCGTGGGAAATATGGCGGAATGTCGCGCAGGGCTCGGCACTCATGGCGTCCTCTCGGGAGTTTTGGGGGACGTTTAGGAGCATTTGCGGCAGGGGGCAATCGGGCGCGGCCGCGCGCTTTCGCGGGCCGCCGTGGTAAGGTCCGCCGATGATTCCCTGGGTAGAACTCGATTCCACCATCCTGCCGCGCGGCGGCGTGCTGCGGCTGATGCGGCGCGGACAGGAATTTTCGATCAAGCTCGGCGTCGCCGAACTCATGACCTCGCGCCAGTTCGGCTCGGAGGAGGCGCTGGCGACGCTGACGGCGGAAAAGCTCGGCGAACGGGCCGCCCCGCGCGTGCTGATCGGCGGCCTCGGCATGGGCTTCACCTTGCGCGCGGCGCTGAAGGCTTTCGGGCCGGACACCCGAATCGAAGTCGCCGAACTGGTTCCCGCGGTCATCGCCTGGGCGCGCGGGCCGATGGCGGAACTGTTCGGCGCCTGCCTCGACGACGCCAGGGTGAAGCTCGCGCTCGCCGACGTCGCCGAACTGATCCGCGCGCCGGGCCCGCGCTACGACGCCATCCTGCTCGACGTCGACAACGGGCCGGAGGGCATGACGCAGGCCGTCAACGACGGCCTCTATTCGCCGCGCGGCCTCGCGGCGGCGCGCGCGGCGCTGCGTCCGCGCGGCGTTCTGGCCGTCTGGTCGCAGGGTCCCGACCGGGCGTTCGCGCAGCGATTCGCCAAGGCGGGATTCATGGTCGAGGACAAGCGGGTGCGCGCCGGCGGCGCGCATGGCGGGACGCGGCATGTCATCTGGCTCGGGATGCGCGGGTAGTGGCGCGCGGCGATTGGCCGCAATTCGCTAGGATTTGACGGGTTCGGACGCCGGGGCTACCAGCGCATCGACCAGATGTCGGGATTTTGCATGCCCCCCAACGCCATCGTTCGAGTCGGCCGTCGCGAAAACGGGGTTGCTTTCGGCGCCGACCTGCCGCTCGCCCTCATCGCCGGCCCGTGCCAGCTCGAATCGCGCGCGCATGCGCTCGAAGTCGCCAGCGCGCTGAAGGAGATCGCCGCGCGGCGCCGCATCGGCCTCGTGTTCAAGACGAGCTTCGACAAGGCCAACCGCACCTCGGGCGGCGCCCAGCGCGGCGTCGGGCTGGAGGCGGCGCTGCCCATTTTCGCCGAAATCCGCGATTCCCTCGGCCTGCCCGTGCTGACCGACGTGCACGAGATCGCGCAATGCGGGCTCGCCGCGCAGGCGGTCGACGTGCTGCAAATCCCGGCTTTCCTCTGCCGGCAGACCGACCTGCTCATCGCCGCCGCGCGCACGGGGCGGGCGGTGAATGTGAAGAAGGGGCAATTCCTCGCGCCGTGGGACATGAAGAACGTCGTCGCCAAGCTGACCGGCGCCGGCGCGGGAAATGTGCTCGTCACCGAGCGCGGCGTCTCGTTCGGCTATAATACTCTGGTCAGCGACATGCGCGCGCTGCCGATTCTGGCGCAGACCGGCGCGCCGGTTATCTTTGACGCCACCCATTCGGTGCAGCAGCCGGGCGGCCTCGGCGGCGCCTCGGGCGGGCAGCGCGAATTCGTGCCGGTGCTGGCGCGCGCGGCGGTGGCGGTCGGCGTCGCCGGCGTGTTCATCGAGACGCATCCCGATCCTGACAAGGCCCCGTCCGATGGCCCCAACATGGTGCCGCTGCACGAGTTCGAGGCGCTGGTCGCCGAGCTTCAGGAATTCGACGCCTTGGCCAAAAGACGCACGCGTCAGGGCTGATTTCGCCAACGCCCGTCACGGCTCAGTCACCTTCGCCGATTATGACAGCGCCATGGACAAATATCTGTTCAGCTACGCCACGCCCGCCGATCCGCCCGTCAAGCGCGGCCTGATCCGGCTTGTCGAGCGCGCCACCGGGCAACCCAAGCTGAAGCGGATGTATCTGGAAAATCAACGCAATCCGCGCCCGGACGAGAGCTTCTTCGCCGCCGCGGTGCGCCAACTCGATCTCGACGTGCGCTATGACGCGCCGGCGCTCGCCCGCATCCCCGCCAGCGGCCCGGTGGTGATCGTCGCCAACCATCCCTATGGCGTGCTCGATGGCATCGTCATTTCTTGGCTGGTGGAGAAGGTGCGGCGCGATTTCGTCGTGCTGACCAACGCCGTGCTGATGCGCGCGCCGGAACTGCGCGACCATATCCTGCCGATCGATTTCGCCGGCACGGCCGCGGCCACCCGCACCAATGTCGAAAGCCGCGCCGCCGCGCGCGCGCTGCTGGAGCGCGGCGGCTGCGTTGTCGTGTTTCCCGCCGGCGGCGTGTCGACCGCGCCGGATCGCTGGGGCCGCCGTCCGGCGGTCGATGCGCGCTGGCAGCCGTTCATC
>JAGWRL010000338.1 GCA_028876585.1 Pseudomonadota bacterium
AATTCGTCGAGCGTCGCGGCGCGCCAGGCTTCGCGGGCGTGAAACAGGTCGCCGAGCGCGACCAGCGCACGCGGCGCGAGCGCGTCGATCAAGGCGTCGAGCCGGGCGAGGTTTTCCCGCGTCGTGCCGGCGGGGGCGGCCAATCCGGCGGCGCGGAAGGCGGCCGCCTTGCCGATATGCACGTCGGCGACGAACAGGGTCCGCGTCTCGGCGCGCCAGACGGCGCGTTGCGGCAGCAGCGTCAGGCCGTGCCAGTCGAACGCCTTCATCGCGCGGCGGCGCGTTCCAGCGCGGCGGCCATGCGCTCGATGCGCGCCGACAACGCCTCGTTGCTCAGCTTCTCGCGAAATCCCTCGACCATCAGCGGGAAAGCCAGCGGCGAGCAGCGTTGCAACGGCGTCACCACCAGCCTTCTCCCCGCCAGCCGCCGCAGGTTCGCGTCGATCAGCCGCACGTCGAGCTCGGCTTCGAGCACTTCGCGCTCGGCCTGGCGGATCAGGGCGTGGCCGGGATCGTATTTGCGGAACACATCGTAGAACAGCCCGGCCGAGGCCTGCAACTGCCGCGCCGTGCGCCGCGCGCCGGGATGGGCGGCCGGGGTCAGGCCGGCGATGCGGGCGACGTCGCGAAACCGCCGTCGCGTCAATTCGCCGGCGTTGAGGCTCGCCAGCGTCTGCCGCATCAATTCGTCGTGGCTCAGCGAGGCGTCGAGCAGGGCGGGCAGTTGCGCGGCCCAATCGCGCTCGGTCGCGCTCAAAGCCTCGAAGCCGTAATCGTTGACGGCGAGCGAGAAGGTGCCGGGCGAAAGCTGCGCCGCCCGCCACGCCAGCAGGCTCGCCATGCCCAAATGCACGTTGCGGCCGGCGAAGGGATAAAGGAACAGATGCCAGCCGTCGCGGGTTTTGAGCGTTTCCGCCAGCAGCGTGTCGGGCGTCGGCAGCTGCGACCAGCGCGCCTGCAATTCGAGCAGCGGCCGCGCGGTCCGCATCTCCGGCCCGTCGTAGACCCCGGCCGCCGCCGCGCCCATCAGTTCGACCATCGCGTCGGCGAGGGTGGCGGAGAGCGGAAAGCGGCCGCCGCCCCAGCGCGGAATGGCGGCGCGGCCGCCGCTCGCCTTCTTCACATAGGCCGTCTGGTCGCGCACCCGGGTCAATTCGAGCAGCTTGCCGGAAAACCAGAATTTGTCGCCATTCCTGAGCCTTGCGATGAAACTCTCCTCCACGACGCCAAGTCGGGCGCCCGGCGGCGTCGGGCCATATTGCACCACTAGCCCGGCGTCGGCGGTGATCGTGCCGATGTTGAAGCGATGCAGCATGGCGAGCCGCGCGTTGGGCACGCGCCACACCCCGTCCTTGTCGGGCTCGACCCGTTTGAAATCGGGATAGACCGCCAGCGTCGGCCCGCCGTGGCGCACGAAATCGAGGCACCAGCGCCAGTTGTCCTCGCTCAGGTTCTCATAGGCCACGGTGTCGCGCACTTCGCGCAGCAGTTCGTCAGGCCGGAAGCCGCCGCCGAGCGCGATGGTGACGAGATGTTGCGCCAGCGCGTCGAGCGGCGAGTCGGGGCTGATCTGGCTTTCGATCCGCCCCTCGCGCACCGCCCGTTGCGCGGCGGCGGATTCGACCAGTTCGAGGCTGTGGCTCGGCACCAGCGTGATGCGCGAGGGCCGCCCCGGCGCATGGCCGGAGCGGCCGGCGCGCTGTAACAGCCGCGCCACGCCCTTGGGCGAGCCGATCTGCAACACCCGCTCGACAGGCAGGAAATCGACGCCGAGATCGAGGCTCGACGTGCACACCACCGCCTTGAGCGCGCCCGATTTCAACCCGCCCTCGACCCATTCGCGCGTCGCCCGCTCCATCGAGGCGTGATGCAGCGCGAGGATTCCCGCCCAGTCGGGCCGCGCGTTGAGCAATTCCTTGAACCAGATCTCCGCCTGGCTGCGCGTGTTGGTGAACACCAGCGTGCTCGCCGCGCTGTCGATCTCGGCGATCACGTTGCCGAGCATGGCGAGGCCGAGATGGCCGCCCCAGGGGATGCGCTCGGGTCTGTCGGGCAAAGCGGTGTCGATGATGAGTGTCTTGTCGAGCTTGCCGCGCGCCAGCACGGCGTCGCGGTTCGGCCCGACCAGCGTCCGCTTGGCGGCGTCGAGATCGCCCAACGTCGCCGACAGGCCCCAGATCGGCGCGTCGGGGCGCCAGCGCCGCAGCCGCGCCAGCGCCAGCTGGGTCTGCACGCCGCGCTTGTTGCCGATGAGTTCATGCCATTCGTCGACCACGATTCCCTGCAGGCCGGCGAAGCGCGCCTGCGTATCGGGATGCGCCAGCATCAGCGTCAGGCTCTCCGGCGTGGTGACGAGCAGGTCCGGCAATCGCCTGCGCTGGGCGGCGCGGGTCTTGTCGTCGGTGTCGCCTGTGCGGATGCCGACGCTGAAGCCGCCGATCTCGGCGAACGCGGCTTCGAGCGTCTTCGCCGTGTCGGCGGCGAGCGCGCGCATCGGCGTGATCCACAATACGCGCAAGCTAGCGCCCTCGGGCGCGGCCTTGCGCGCCGCCAGCCAGGCGCCGAAGCCGACGGCGAGCGTCTTGCCCGCGCCGGTGGTGGCGTGCAGCAGACCGCTGCGCCCGGCCTTCATCGCCGCCCAGACTTCGCGCTGGAACGCGAACGGCTTCCAGCCGCGCCGGGCAAAATAGGCGGTGACGGCGGCGAGCGGCGGCGAGGCGGGGGGCATGGCGGCGGGGCGCGAGGGTTCGCGCTTCTACGTCACCGCTCCGCCGCCGTCGATGGGCCGCCTATCTCGCCCCGAACCAGCGGTTCACCCGCGCGGCGTAGGCGTCGAATTCGTCCGGATGCAGGCCGCGCAGCATGTTTTCTTCGGTCGGCATCACGACGAGATCGTTGATCAGGAAAAAGCCGAGCGGGGCGCCGATAACGGCCGCCAGCAGCATCGGGCTCCACGGCGCGAACGCCTGCACATAGGCCCCGAGCGCCGCCCACAGCAGGAATTGCAGCATCGCCAGCGAATAGGTGGGATGGCGCGACCAGCCATAGGGGCCGGTGGTCACCAGCGCGCCCGACTTGACATAGGTGCGCGCGTCGCCGCCCTTGCCGTCGAGATGGCCGATGGTCAGCGTCTTGCCGAAATAGCAGGCGAGGATCAGCGCCAGCAGCGCGAAGGTGGGGACGGCGACGACGGCGCCGCGCTCCAGGGCGTGTTTCCACACCGGCGCGATCCCCGCGAGGCAGAGCGCGGAGAAGGCGAGGTCGATCACGAAAGTCGGCGCGACCTTGAACCGTTTTGGCTTCTGGCCCGGCTCGGCCGCGCTCGGTTCGTCGAAAATCGGGTGCTGATAGGCTGTCGACATGCAAGGGCGCTCCGGCCGACAGCCTCGCCGGTTCGGGTAAATATTCCCTGAGGGTAACCCCGCCTTTGCAAGCGATCGCGGCCGGCTTAGCTAACGAGGCATGAGCCTGATCGTCGCCCGCCCCGAGGGCCTCTATTGCCCCAAGGGCGATTTCCACATCGATCCCGTCCGTCCCGTCGCGCGCGCGGTGGTCACGCATGGCCATTCCGACCACGCCCGCGCCGGCTCGCGCGCCTATCTCTGCCATGCCGACAGCGTCGCCATCCTGCGCCGCCGCCTCGGCGAGATCGCGGTGCGGGGCGTGGCGTACAGCGAGAGGGTCGAACTCAACGGCGTCGGCGTGTCGCTGCATCCGGCCGGCCATATCCTCGGCTCGGCGCAAATCCGCGTCGAGCACAAGGGCGAGGTCTGGGTCGCCTCGGGCGATTACAAAATCGAACCGGACCGCACTTGCGCCGCCTTCGAGCCTTTGCGCTGCCATGTCTTCATCAGCGAATCCACCTTCGGCCTGCCGATCTACCGCTGGCGCCCGCAAGCCGAGATCGCCGCCGAGATCAACGCGTGGTGGCGGGCGAACGCGGACGCCGGCCGCGTCAGCGTGCTGTTCGCCTATGCGCTCGGCAAGGCGCAGCGCGTGCTGGGGCTGCTCGATCCCGCCATCGGGCCGATCCTCTGTCACGCCGCCGTCGAGCCGTTCAACGCCCTCTATCGCGCGGCCGGCGTCGCGCTGCCGCCGACCTCCGCCGCCGCCGGCCTCGGCCGGGCGGTGGTGATCGCCCCGCCCTCGGCGGCCGGCTCGGCGTGGATGGGCCAGTTCGGGGATTACGCGGGCGCATTCGTCAGCGGCTGGATGCGGGTGCGCGGCCAGCGGCGCCGGCGCGGCGTCGCGCGCGGTTTCGCGCTGTCCGATCACGCCGACTGGGACGGGTTGCTCGCCGCCATCGCCGCCACCGGCGCTTCGCGCGTGCTGGTCACGCACGGTTCGGTGGCGACGCTGTCGCGCTATCTGCGCGAGCAGGGTCTGCAAGCCGACGCCGTCGGCGGGGACGCGTGAAAACCTTCGCCGCTCTCTATCGCGAACTCGACGCCGCCGCCTCGTCCGACGCGGGGATTGCGGCGCTGGCGGCCTATTTCGCCGCCGCGCGCGACGATCCCGCGCGCTGGGGCGAGGCGGCCTGGGTCGTCCATCTCGCCGCCGGCGGCAGAGTTGCGCCCGTCATCCCCGCCAGGCTGCTGCGCCGGCTGGCGGGCGAGGCGACCGGCCTGCCGGAATGGCTGATCGAGGAGAGCCAGCGCAACGTCGGCGACCCCGCCGAGACGCTGGCGTTGCTGCTGCCGCCGCCGACCGCCCCCGAGGCAGTCAGCCTGGAAACCTGGATGGAAGAGCGGCTGCCGGCGTTGCGTGAACTCGACGAGGAGGCGCGCTACGAACGGTTCGCCGCTTGCGCCGCCGCGCTGCCCGACGCGGATCGGCTCGCTGTGTTCAAGCTGGCGAGCGGCGGGTTGCGGCTCGGCGTGACCAAGAGCCAACTGGCGCAGGCTCTGGCGCAGGCGGGCGGGCTCGACGCGCCGACTGTCGCGCAACGGCTGGCGGGCTTCGCCCCGGCGGCGGCGGATTTCGCCCGCCTCGTCGCGCCGGCCGCCGCCGCCGACGACGGGCGGCCCTATCCGTTCTTCCTCGCCCACCCGCTCGACATTGCCGACGGGGAATTGGCGGCGCGTCTCGGCCCGGTCGAGGGCTGGATCGTGGAATGGAAATTCGACGGCCTGCGCGCGCAACTGCTGCGGCGCGGCGAGGCGTGGCGGCTATGGTCGCGCGACGACGATCTGCTCTGCGAAGCCTTCCCCGAGATCGGCGCGCTCGCCGCCGCGCTGCCCGACGGCGTCGCGCTCGACGGCGCGCTCGTGGTCGAGC
>JAGWRL010000339.1 GCA_028876585.1 Pseudomonadota bacterium
ACACGGCGCTCGCCGCCGAAGCCGTGCTCGCCGCGCTCGACGCCTACATCACAGCCGGCGGCGGCAGCCGTGGCGCGCGCGCGATCCTCGCGCCGGACGGCGAATGCGCGCCGAGCGCGCGCGCTTTGTCGCTGGAAGCCTATCGCTTCAAACAGGAACGAAAGCAGGATCGCGCCGAGCAAATCCTCGTTCGCCGCGAGGGCGACAGCTTTCGCATCAGGCGCCGCCCGCTGCGAACGCTCGACCCTGCCGAGAAGCCATTCTTTGAGCGCGACTGGCCGGATTATCTGACGGGGGCGATCTACAACACCCGTGAGCCGAATTAAGCCTGCGCGTCGCGATCAGATAAGATCGCGCGCGATCGTCTCGGCGTAGTCGCGAGAGTGCGCGAGCGCGCCGTTCTCAAAGGCGTCGAGCCTCGCCTCAAGTACAAAATCGGTCGCCGTCGCGCGCATCGCCACACGGGTTTCGATGCGAATGCGCCAATTCTCGCGCCCCATCTCGTAGCTCTGGGTCAACTCGTAACGCGCGCTCAACGGATCGTCGCCAATGGTGAAGCGGCGCGTCAGGTCGTGCGCGATTTCCGTGTCGATGTCGTCAAAGCGATAGGCGCCCTCGCCAAACAATCCGCCCTCGGCGATAGTTTCATAGCGCGAGATATTGGCGCCGAGATCGAAGCTCACGCGCCGCTCGACGCGGCCGCGCCGCAGCGAGGTTTTGGGCGCATCGGCGGCGGCTTCACGCGGCGCGAATGCGATCGCCGGCGCGTCGTCGCGCGCGGGCCGCACAGGCAGCGTCAACCTTGCGGGCAGGCGTAGCGTCAGCGTCGCGCGCTCCGGCGCCGGCCAGATCAGCGGCCAATAGGCCGAAGAAACCGCCAGCCGCAGCCGATGGCCCGCCGCGAAGGCGCAGCCGCAATCGTTGAGTTTGATTTTCACGCGATAAAATACGCCTGGCGTCAGCGCGCTCGGCTCGGCATGGCTGTCGCGATGCGTCAGATTGAGCACGGCGTAGGAGATGCGCCGCGACGCGCCATCCGGGCTTACGTCGCACAGCCTTGCGCAGATTTGCGCGACCGGCTTGTCTGACGTGATCTCGATCTCCAACTCGGGCGCGCCCAGGATCTCATAAGGCGCGGCGAGCGGCGCGCTGTCGAAACAGCGGGAGTAACCGTCGTCGAGCCGCTGATCCCACGCCGCCTCATGCGGCGCGCCGGTGCCCATCCATTCGCCGCAGGCGGCGCCTGTCCAGGGCGGCGAGCAAATATCGACCGTCGTCGCCGGGGCCGGCAGGCCGAGCCCCGCCGCGCTCACTTCCAGCGCGCGGCGCTCGATATTTGGTGAGGGCCATTGCGGCTCGCCAACGAAGCGGCCCGCCGCCATCTCGCGGTTCTCCGGCCCCTGTTCGATGAAGGCGCGCAGCATCGGCGCCGCCATCACGGCGTTGTTTTCGCCCTTCAACCAATGGTCCCACCAGCGCACAGCCTCCTGCAAGAAGCCGATCGAGGGTCCCGGCTTGCCGTCGTGGGGATAGAGATGCGCCCATGGACCAATCAAGCCGAGCCGCGGGACGCTGAGACCCGCCAACAGGCGCGGCACCGCGTTGCTATAGGCGTCCGCCCAGCCGCCGACGGCGAACACGGGGCATTGCACGCTGGCGAAATCCTCGCAGATCGAGCCGTGCCGCCAGTATGCGTCGCGGCGCTGGTGCTGCAACCACAGCGCCGGCCAGAACGGCATGGCTTGCAGCCGTTGCAACCAAACATCCCGCCAGTCGGCGCGCAATTCAGGATCGGGCGGGCGCGCCTGATAGGCCAGCATGATCGCGCCCCACCACAGATTGTCGTTGAGCAGCGCGCCGCCCATGAAGTGGACGTCGTCGGCGTAGCGGTCGTCGGTCGAGCAGACGGTGAGGATCGCCTTCAGCGCCGGCGGCCGCAACGCCGCCACTTGCAGCGCGTTGAAGCCGCCCCAGGATTTGCCCATCATGCCGACATGGCCGTCGCACCACGGTTGACGGCTCAACCAGTCGATCACTTGCGCGGCGTCGTCCAGCTCCCGCGCCAGATATTCATCGGCGAGCAACCCGTCCGACTCGCCCGATCCGCGCAGGTCGACGCGCACCGCGACATAGCCGGCCTGCGCGAAATAGCCATGCATCGGCTCGTCGCGCGAGCGCGTGCCGTCGCGCTTGCGATAGGGGATATATTCGAGGATCGCCGGCGCGCGCGGGTTGTCGGGAAACCACGCGCGGGCGGCGAGGCGGGCGCCGTCGGCGAGCGGGATGAAGATGTGTTCAAGGACGCGCATTCAGTCACCGTCATTGCGAGCGAAGCGAAGCAATCCACGCTTCCGCTTCAACACCGCAACCCCTTTGCAGCGGACGCCTCGATTGCTTCGCTTCGCTCGCAATGACAGAGACGGCCAATTCCGCCGCTCCGGGTTCCGCTCCCGCCGATTGACAGCATCATCGCCCGCAAGGGATTCTCCGATTGGGATCGAAGGTCGTCGTCAGCATCTTTTCGACCGAGGCGTCGAGTTCGGCAGGCGTGCCGCCGCGCCACCACTTGTCGAAGCTCGGGTCGCTACAGACGCGGTGGTCGGTCGACTTTCTGAAATTCTCGCCAATAGCGCGCCTCATCTCCACGAACACGCTCATTGACGGACGCTGCGACGAGTTCGCGGAGACAAAGTCTTCGATCCGATGGATCGCGCGTTCTCTGGCGTCGTCGATCGACAAACTGTGCAAATGGCACTGTCCAACGACTTCTTGCACGAACATTAGCATACTGAGGCCGCAAAGCATCTGCGCCGAAACCCTGTTGTCCGGCCTCAGTTGGTCCCACTTGACTCCGGCTTGGTCCTCGCCACGCGCGGCGAATGCCGAAAGACACAACGCAGCAATTGCCAGCGGCATCCGCATTACGCCGCGACCTCGCGCCCCGCCAGCACATGATCGAGCCAGGTCGTATCCATCTCCGGCACCGAGGAAATCAGCTTCTCGGTGTAGGGATGGTAGGGCGGCGCGAAGATTTGCGCCGTCGGCCCTTGCGCGATGATCTCGCCGCGCAGCATCACGGCGGTGCGATGCGCGATGCGGCGCACGGTGCCGAGATCGTGGGTGATGAACATATAGGCTAGTCCCAGATCCTCCTGCAACGCGCGCAAAAGTTTTAGCACTTCCTCCGCCACCAGCGGATCGAGCGCCGAGGTCGGCTCATCGCAGATGATGAGGTCGGGCTCGGCGGCGAGCGCGCGGGCGATGCAGACGCGCTGCTTCTGCCCGCCCGAGAGTTGGCCGGGGCGGCGCTTGGCGAAATCGGCGGGCAGACCGACCTGCGTCAGCAGATCGGCGACCTTGGCGCGCACCTGCGCTTCCGGCCGGTTGAAGAACAGCGTCATCGGCCGGCCGATGATCTCCTGCAAGGTCTGGCGCGGGTTGAGCGCGGTGTCGGGCATCTGATGCACCATCTGCAACCGACGCAGCGTGTCGCGCGGCCGCGCCCCCATCACCGGCGCGAGCGATTGCCCCGCCAGCCGCACATCGCCGGAGCGGCGCGGCAACAGCCCCGCGACCACGCGCGCCAGCGAGGATTTGCCGGAGCCGGATTCGCCCACCACCGCCAGCGTCTCGCCGCGCGCCAGCGAAATGTTGACGCCGCGGACCACCGTAGTGCCGGGGCGGTAGCCGGCCTCGACGTCGATCACGCTGAGCAACGGCTCGGCATGGGCCGGCGGGTCAATCAACGGCGTGTGGGTCGCCGAACGACGCTCGTTGACCAGCGCGGTCGCGTAAGCGGTGCTCGGCGCCTCCAGTATTTGTTTGGCGTCGCCGACCTCGACCGTCTTGCCGTGGCGCAGCACCATGATGCGATGCGCGATCTGCGCCACCACGGCGAGATCGTGGGTGATATAGAGCCCGGCGGTGCCGAATTCTCGGATCAGGTCGCGCAGCAACGCCAGCACTTCGATCTGCGTCGTCACGTCGAGCGCGGTGGTGGGTTCGTCGAGCACGATGATGTCGGGGCGGCAGCTCATCGCCATCGCCGCCATCGCGCGCTGCAACTGGCCGCCGGAGACTTCGTGCGGATAGCGCTCGCCGAAAGTGTCGGGGCTGGGCAATTGCAGTTTGGCGAACAGGATTTTCGCATAAGCCTCGGCTTCGGCGCGGCTCATCACGCCATGCAGCACCGGCGCCTCGCACACCTGATCCATCAGCTTCATCGCCGGATTGAACGAGGCCGCCGCGCTCTGCGCGATATAGGCGATGCTCTTGCCGCGAAAATTGCGCCGCGCGGCGGCGGTGCTGGCGCGCAGATCGACGCCATTGATCTTGATCTGCCCGCCGGTGATGCGGCAGCCGGCGCGCGCATAGGCCATCGAGGCCAGACCGATGGTGGATTTGCCGGCGCCGGATTCGCCGATCAGGCCGAGGATTTCGCCGCGCTTCAGCGTGACGTTCACCTTGTCGACCAGCACCGCGCCGCCGATGGTCTCGACCTGAAGTCCGTCGAGCGTCAGAACCAGTTCTTCGCTCATCGCGTCCTCACATCTCCGCCTGGCTGCCCGAGGGCCGCGCGTCGATCGACAGCAACCAATCGACGACGAGATTGACGCCGACCGTCAGCGAGGCGATGGCGATGGCGGGATAGAGCGGCGCGAACAGGCCGAAATTGATCGCCGCCGAGTTCTCGCGCACCATGCCGCCCCAATCGGCGAACGGCGGCTGCACGCCGATGCCGAGAAAGCTCAGCGCCGCGACGAACAGGAAGTTGAAGCAGAACCGCAGGCCGAATTCCGAGATCAGCGGCGCGGAGGCGTTCGGCAGCACCTCGGAGCGGATGATCCACCACAGGCCCTCGCCGCGCATCCGCGCCACTTCGACGAAATCGAGCACCGCGATGTTCATGCCGAGCGCGCGCGCCAGGCGGAACACTTTGGTTGAATCGATGATCGCGATGGTGAGGATCAGCACCGGGATCGACGAGCCGAACACGCCGAGCACGATCAGCGCGAGAATGAGCTGCGGGATCGACATGACGACGTCGACCAGCCGCGACAGCGCGATGTCGACCCAGCCGCCCAGCACCGCGGCGGTGAAGCCGGTCGTCACGCCGATGAAAAACGACAGCACGGTCGTCAGCGCGGCGATGCCGATCGTCGTGCGCGCGCCGTAGATCAGCCGGGTCAGCATGTCGCGGCCGATCTGGTCGGCGCCGAGCCACATCTGCGCCGACGGCGGCGCCCAGGTGTCGCCGACCGATTGCGATTGTCCGTAGGGCGCGAACCAGGGGCCGATCAGCGCCACCAGCAGATAGAACGCGACCACGGCCAGTCCGATCTTGGCCGTCAGCGGGGGGCGATGTCCAAGGTTGGTCATGACGTCTCAGCGGCGGTGGCGCAAGCGGGGATTGGCGAGCATGGCGAGAATGTCGGCCAAGGTGTTGAGCGTGACGAACACGCCGGCGAACACCAGTCCGCAGGCCTGGATCACCGGCACGTCGCGCTTGGCGACCGCATCAACCATATATTGGCCGACGCCGGGATAGACGAACACGTTCTCGACCACGACGACGCCAACCACGAGATAGGCGAGATTGAGCGCCACCACCGAGACGATCGGCCCCAGCGCGTTGGGCAGCGCGTGCCAGGCGACGACGCGCGTGCGCGTCAGCCCCTTCAGGAACGCCATCTCGATATAGGGCGTCGACATGATCGACAGCACGGAGTTGCGGGTCATGCGCAGCATGTGCGCCATCACCACCAGCGTCAGCGTCAGCGCCGGCAGGAAGGCGACGAAGACGCGCCCGCCCAGCCCCATGTCGGAATCGACGGTGGCGAGCGAGGGGAACCACGCGAGCTTGATCGCGAACACGATGATCAGGATATAGGCGACGAAGAATTCCGGCACCGAGATCGCGATCAGCGTCAGGATGTTCGCCAGCCGATCCGTCAACCGGCCTTCGCGGATCGCCGAGAGGATCCCTAACCCCACCGCGAACGGCACCGCGATGATCGCGGCGTAGCCGGCGAGAAACAGCGTGTTGACGAAACGCGGCGCCAGTTCGTCGATGATGACGCGGCCGTTGGTCAGCGACTTGCCGAAATCGCCGTGCAGCACGCCGAGCAGCCATTGCAGATAGCGCACATAGGCTGGCTTATCGAGGCCGAGTTCGGCGCGAAACACTTTCAATGCGTCGGGCGTCGCCTGTTGGCCGAGCACGGCCGAGGCGACGTCTCCTGGCAGAATCTGGGTGCAGATGAAAATCAGCACCGACACCGCCAGGAGCGTTAGCAGACCGAGAGCGAACCGCGTCGCCACCAAACGTAACACGTGTTCGCTCTCCCCCTTTACGCTTCGCCTCGGGCCGGCGTCAGGCGAACCAGCCCTTCTCGGCGATGCGCTGATCGCACATGTCGTAGTGCGGATGCGGCGCCGTGCCCTTCACCTTCTTCGAATAGCCGTCGAGATAATCGCCGATGGCGAAGCACACCATGCCGCCATCCTCCCAGATCATCTTCTGACATTCGCCGTAGAGTTGGCCGCGCTTGGTCTCGTCGAGTTCCGCGCGCGCCTCGGTCAGCAGCTTGTCGAATTCGGGGCGGCGCCAATGCGTGTCGTTCCAGTTCGCGTTGGAGAGGAAGGTCTGCGCCAGTTGGTTGTCGGCGCTCGGACGGCCGCCCCAATAGACCGCGCAGAACGGAACCTTCAACCACACGTTGCTCCAGTAGCCGTCGCCGGAGACGCGCTTGACGTCGAGCGCGATGCCCGCCTTCTTCATCGCCTCCTGATACAGCACCGCGCAATCGGTCGCGCCGGAGAACGCGCCCTCGGACACCTGCAATTCGAGCTTGGCGTTGGCCATGCCGGCCTTCTTGAAGTGGAACGCCGCCTTGTCGGGATCGTAGGGGCGTTGCGGCAGATCCTTGGCGTAATATTTCTGCGACGGGGCGACGGTGGTGTCGTTGCCCATCGTGGCGAAGCCTTTGTAGACGTTGTCGATGATCTTCTGCCGATCGATGCCGTATTTGAGCGCGAGCCGCATGTCGTTGCTCTGATACGGATCGGCGTCGCAATGCGCGACCCAGGCGAAGCGGTTGCCGGTGCCCTTGGAGCGCACGACATTGACGGTCGGCGCCTTCATGACAAGCGAAACGGTCTTGGCGTCGAGACGGTTGGCCGCGTCGATCTGGCCTGAGATCAGCGCCTGCACGCGCGCCGCCGCGTCGGGGATATAGCGAAGCTCGACGCCGTCGAAGAAGCCGCGCCCCGGCTTCCAGTAATCGCCCTTCTTGCGCTTGGTGACGACGCGCACGCCGGGCTCGAAATGCTCCAGGTCGAACGCGCCGGTGCCGTCGGGCTTGGAGAAATCGGTGAAGTTGTTGGGGACGATCAGGATGTGATAATCGGCGAAGATCGACGGCAGTCCGGCGTCGGGGCTCGACAGCGTGATCAGGATTTGATGCGAGCCGAGCTTCTTGATGTCGGCGATGCCGGCCATCAGATCCTTGGCGCCGGATTTGGTCTCGCCGCGATGAAGGTTGAGCGAATAGATCACATCGTCGGCGTCGAGAATTTTGCCGGAGGTGAACGGGACGCCCTTGCGGATGTTGAAGATCCATTCCTTCGCGCCGGGCTTGGCTTCCCAGCTCTCCGCCAGTTCGCCCCTCGGATTGTTGTCCTCGTCGATTTCGACCAGGCCGTTCCAGAGCTGCCAGCCATAGCAAATCGGGATCGAGTCGGCGTAGGTGCGGGGATCGAGGCTGTCCGAGGCGCTGCCGCCCTCCATGCCGAGGCGAAGCGTGCCGCCCTTCTTGGGCGTATCGGCCGCGAATGCGCCCGAGGCGCTGAATCCAAGACCCAACGCCGCGGCGCCGGCCATCAATCCGCGACGGTCTACGATGAGACCCGAGCCGCGCTTGTCGTTGTTGTGATCCATAAGCGTATTCTCCTCCGTGCCCGCGCCCGCCTTGCCCCTTCAGGCGGATATTGGGCCGTGGCATTATCAACGCGGTTTTTTTTAAACACAATAGCGGCGCCGGCCGCGCCGGCTCCGGATTTTTCGATGGCTGCGCCGAAATCAGGACTTTCGCCCGTTTCCCGGGCCCGCCGCCCGCCGATCCGGCGCCCCTGCTCAGCGATTGTCGCGCCTGCCCTATGTTTCCGCTTCGGCGCGGCGCCGTCTGTTTGCTCTTCGCGCAGCGGCTTCCCTCTCGCGCGCCCGATGTTGACGCCGATCCTCGCCGAGCTACAGCAACGAGACGAGGCGCAGCGCGTCGTAGATCGCCGCATGGATGTTGCGCGAGGCGACGGCGTCGCCGATGCGGAACAGTTGATAGGCGCCTTGGCTGTTGCGCACGAGCGTCTGCGGCCGCGCCGCCAGCAGCGCGGGTTGATCGACCTCGCCGAGGTTGCGCGAACCGGCTTTGAGCGCGAAATAGAGATCGTCCACCGGCGTCGCGCCGTGATCGACGATGATCTGATCGGCCAGCCGCTCGACCCGCTTGGGCCCGTATTCGTCATAGAACGTGGCCACCAGCCGATTGCCGTCGCGCCGCACGCGCTCCAGCCGCAGATTGAGCGTCACGCCGACGTCGAACGCCGAGAACGCGCGCAGATAGGGGGGAAAGCTGGTCGAGCCGACATCGGGCCCCAGCATCCGTTCCGGCGTCATATAATCGACGTTCGCGCCGGCGCGGGCGCAGAATTCGGCGACACTGACGCCGGCATGGGCGCCGTTGTCGTCGTAGACGATCACATTGGCCGCCGGCTTGACCACGCCGGTGAGAATATCCCAGCTTGAGACGACATGCTCGGCGCCGCCGCGCAGAAAATCGAGATTGGGCACGCCGCCGGTGGCGACGATCACCACATCGGCGCCCTCGCGCGCGACATCCTCCGCCTCGGCGTAAAGGTTGGTGCGCAACTCGACGCCGTGTTTCTCGCATTGCGCGACGCGCCAATCGACGATGCCGAGGATCTCGCGCCGCCGCGCCAGCCCCGCCGCCACCCGCACCTGCCCGCCCGGCGCGTCGGCCGCCTCCATCAGCACGACCTTATGGCCTCGCGCGGCGGCGACGCGGGCCGCCTCCAGCCCGCCCGGCCCGGCGCCGACGACGACGAACCGCTTCAGCGGCCCGTCGCTGCGCGCCACCACATGCGGCATCGTCAGTTCGCGCCCGGTGGCGGCGTTGTGGATGCACACCGCATGGCCGGAATAGATGCTGTCGATGCAATAGCCCATGCCGACGCAGGGCCTGATCTCATGCTCGCGGCCTTGTTTGATCTTCAGCGCGATGTGCGGATCGGCCAGATGCGCGCGCGTCATGCCGACCAGATCGAGCTTGCCGGATTCGATCGCGTGCCGCGCCGTCGCCACATCCTGCACGCGCGCGGCGTGAAACGTCGGCAGCCGCGTCGCGGCGCGGATTTCGCCGGCGAAATCGAGATGCGGGGCCGAGCGCTCGCCCATGCCGGGAATGACGCGGGAAAGGCCCTCCTCGGTGTCGATATGGCCGCGGATCACGTTGACGAAATCGATCAGGCCGCTGGCGGTCAAAGCCTGCGCGATCGCCGTCCCCTCGCGTTTGTCGAGGCCGCGCTCGACGTCCTCGTCGCACACCAGCCGCGCGCCGACGATGAAATCCGGCCCGACGCGGTCGCGGATGGCGCGCAACACCTCGAACCCGAAGCGCATCCGGTTTTCGAGGCCGCCGCCATATTCGTCGTTGCGATGGTTGGTCAGCGGCGACCAGAACTGGTCGATCAGATGACCGTAGGCTTCGAGTTCGAACCCGTCGAGCCCGGCCGCCTTCACCCGTTCCGCCGCGTCGGCGAACGCCGCCACGACGCGGGCGATGTCGAAATCCTCCATCGCCTTGGGAAAGGCGCGATGCGCCGGCTCGCGCACGTGGCTGGCGCTGAGGATCGGCAACCAATCGTCCTTGGCCCAACTGGTGCGCCGGCCCAGATGCGTGATCTGGATCATCACCGCCGCGCCGTGGTCATGCACCTCGTCGGCGAGCGCCTTCAACCAGCCGACTGCCTCGTCCTTGTAGAGCAGGATGTTGCCGAACGCCTGCGGGCTGTCGGGCGCGACCACCGCCGAGCCGCCGATCATCGTCAGCCCGATGCCGCCCTTCGCCTTCTCGACGTGATAGGCGCGATAACGCTCCTTCGGCATGCCGTCATGGGTGTAGGCCGGCTCGTGCGCCGTGGACATCAGACGATTGCGGATCGTCAGATGTTTGAGTTGAAACGGTTGCAGCAGCGGGTCGGCGCTCATGGGCTAAGGAGATTAGCGGGCCGGCGCGGCTTGTATAGAGTGCGCCGGCCAATGAAAAATGGATAAGCGGGCCTGACTTCGCGGCGCCGGCTCAATAGCCGACCGCCGCGCCGCCGCCGCGCCGCGGGTCGTTGACGCCATAGAAACGGTTGCCGCCTTCGGGCTTGCCGCCCAACCGGGGCGCGCCGATCAGGATCGCGTCGACGTGGTTGGCGGGCTGCGGCGGCCCGAAATGATGGCCCATGCCTTCGAGGATTTGCCGCGTGTCGGGCGACAGCGCGAACGGCTCGACATAGGTGACGTCCGGCAGCCATTGATTGTGGATGCGCGGCGCGTCGACCGCTTCCGAGATCGACATGCCATAGTCGATCACGTTGAGGATCGTCTGCATGACCACGGTGATGATGCGGCTGCCGCCCGGCGTTCCCGTCACCAGCACCGGCTTGCCGTCCTTGACGACGATGGTCGGCGTCATCGAACTCAGCGGCGTCTTGCCGGGCTCAATCGCGTTCTTCTCGCCCTGCACGAGGCCGTAGAGATTGGGAGCGCCGACTTTGGCGGTGAAATCGTCCATCTCGTCGTTGAGCAACACGCCGGTGTCGCCGGCGACCACGCCGGCGCCGAACCAGTTGTTGAGGGTGTAGGTGACGGAGACCGCGTCGCCCTTGTCGTCGACAATGGAATAATGCGTCGTGTTGACGCCCTCATGCGGCGGCTTGCCGGGCGCGAGCTCGGCCGAGGGCGTCACCTTGTCGGGGTCGATGGCGGCGCGGATTTTGGCCGCGTACTCCTTGCTGATCAGCGTCTCGACCGGGTTCTTCACGAAATCGGGGTCGCCGAGCAGGTTGTTGCGGTCGACATAGGCGTGCCGCATCGTCTCGATCTCGTCGTGCAGCGCCTGCGCCGCGCCGAAGCCGAGCTTTTGCAAGGGATAGCCCTCCAGCACGTTGAGCATTTCGCACAAGGTCACGCCGCCCGAACTCGGCGGCGGCGCGGAAACGACGGTGTAACCGCGATAATCGCAGCTGATCGGCGCCAGTTCGCGCGGGGCGATGCGCTGCAAATCCTGCGTCGTGATGATCCCGCCGCCCGCCCTGACCGCCGCCGCGATCGCCTCCCCGACCTCGCCCTGATAGAAACCCGCCGCGCCCTTGTCGCGGATCGCCCGCAGCGTGCGCGCCAGATTTTTCTGCGCCAGCTTCTCGCCGCTCGCATAAGGTCGGCCGTCGTGCAGGAAAATCGCCGCCGCCGCAGGGTCGCGGGCCAGTTCCCCCGCCGCCAGCGCCAGCGGGAACGCGTCGCCGTCGTCGAGCGTGAACCCGTCCTCGGCGAAGCCGATCGCCGGGTCGAGCAGCGCCGCGCGCGGCAAAGTCCCGTATTTCTCGCGCGCATATTCCAGCCCGCCGACCGTGCCGGGCACGGCGACCGAGAGAAAGCCCTGGGTCGACAGCCCCTTCACCGGCTCGCCGTCGGGGCCGAGATACATGTCGCGGGTCGCCGCCAGCGGCGCCTTTTCGCGGAAGTCGACGAAGGTCTTGCGCCCGTCGGCGAACACGATGGTCATAAAACCGCCGCCGCCGAGATTGCCGGCGGCGGGGTACACCACCGCCAGCGCGTAGCCGACCGCCACCGCCGCATCGACCGCGTTGCCGCCCTGTTTCAGCACCGCGACGCCGACTTCGCAGGCGAGCTTTTGCGCGCAGGCGACCATGCCGTGTTGGGCGGCGACCGCCGGCGGCGCGGCGGCGCCGGCCGGCGTCGTCAGCAGCAGCAGGCCGGCGAGAAGGCCGCGAAATCTCATCGCGGTTTGACGTCGCCGGGCTTCAGCGTCATGCCCGACAGCAGTTTGCTGAACATGTCGGCGCCCTGCTGGCCGGACATGAACCACGTCTGCATCAGGTTTTCAGGCGCGAATTTCTCCATTTCCGCCAGCATGCGCTTTTCCATTTCCGCCAGCACCGCCTGTTGCATCGGCTGTACGTCGGGAAGCCCGAAGAACTGGCGCGCCTCCAGCGGCGTGCAATCGATGTCGATGGTGACTTTCATGCGTCCTCCCGCTCACCATAACGACGCGGAACCGGCGCAAATGCAAGCGCGCCTTTCCGCGCCGGCCTTTGCGGCGCCATCTTGACGCGGGCGGCGGGTTGGTCGAATCGAGACGGGCGGCCGCAGCGCGATCAGGCGACGGGCAGAGCAGGAGCGACCCCGGTGGACCCCTCGACAGTCTTTTCCGCGCTGCGTGCGGACGTCGTCTCCCGCCAGGGCCTGCGCGCCGCCATCGCCGCCGCCCATCGCCGGCCCGAACCCGCCTGCGTCGCCGCGCTGATCGACGAGGCCGCCGCCACGCCGGACGAGGCCGACCGCATCCACGCCATCGCCACCGGGCTCGCCCGCAGCCTGCGCGAGAAATCCCGTTCGCGCGCCTCCGGCGTCGAGGGGCTGATCCACGAATATTCGCTGTCGAGCCAGGAGGGCGTCGCGCTGATGTGCCTGGCCGAGGCGCTGCTGCGCATCCCCGACGCCGCCACCCGCGACGCGCTCATCCGCGACAAGCTCAGCCCTGGCGACTGGCGCGCCCATGTCGGACAAAGCCCGAGCCTGTTCGTCAACGCCGCCACCTGGGGCCTCGTGCTGACCGGCAAGCTGGTGGCGACCAACAGCGAGCAGGGCCTGTCGGCGGCGCTGACCCGGCTGATCGCCCGCTCCGGCGAGCCGATCATCCGCGCCGGCGTCGATGTGGCGATGCGCGCGATGGGCGAGCAATTCGTCACCGGGCGCACCATTGAGGAGGCGTTGCGCACGGCGCTGGCGCGCGAGGCGCGCGGCTTCGCCTTCTCCTACGACATGCTCGGCGAGGCGGCGACGACGGCGGCGGACGCGGCGCGCTATTACGCCGATTACGAGCACGCCATCCGCGCCATCGGCGCCGCCTCGGGGGGCCGCGGCATCTACGAAGGCCCCGGCATCTCGATCAAGCTGTCGGCGCTGCATCCGCGCTACACCAGCCATAAACGCGCCCGCGTGATGGACGAACTGCTGCCGCGCGTGAAAACGCTGGCCGCGCTGGCGCGCTCCTATCAGATCGGCTTCAACATCGACGCCGAGGAGGCGGACCGGCTCGACCTGTCGCTCGATCTGTTGGAGGCGCTGGCGCTCGACCCCGATCTCGGCCAGTGGAACGGCCTCGGCTTCGTGATCCAGGCTTACGGCAAGCGCTGCCCGTTCGTGATCGACGCGCTGATCGATCTCGGCCGCCGCGCCAGGCGCCGGCTGATGGTGCGGCTCGTCAAGGGCGCCTATTGGGACAGCGAGATCAAGCGCGCCCAGCTCGACGGCCTGCCCGATTTCCCCGTCTACACGCGAAAAGTCCACACCGACGTCGCCTATCTCGCCTGCGCCCGCAAGTTGCTGGCCGCGCCGGACGCGATCTATCCGCAATTCGCCACCCACAACGCGCAGACTTTGGCCTCGGTCATCGCCTTCGCCGGCCCGAACTATTATCGCGGCCAATACGAGTTCCAGTGCCTGCACGGCATGGGCGAACCGCTCTATGAAGAAGTCGTCGGGCGCGAAAAACTCGATCGCCCGGCGCGCGTCTACGCCCCCGTCGGCTCGCACGAGACGCTGCTCGCCTATCTCGTGCGCCGGCTGCTCGAAAACGGCGCCAACACCTCGTTCGTCAACCGCGTCGCCGACGAGAGCGTGCCGATCGAGGCGCTGACCGCCGACCCGGTCGAGGTCGCGCGCGCGATCCACCCGCTCGGCGCGCCGCATGAGCGCATCGCCGCGCCGCCGGCTTTGTACGGCCCGGCGCGCGTCAACTCGCGCGGGCTCGACCTGTCGAGCGATCTCGAACTGGGCCGTCTCGCCGACGGCCTCGCCCACCCGCCCGAGCCGGCGCCGCTGGGCGAACCGGTGATCAACCCCGCCGACGCGGGCGATCTCGTCGGCCGCGTCAGTTTCGCCAGCGCGACCGATGTCGCGGCGGCGCT
>JAGWRL010000037.1 GCA_028876585.1 Pseudomonadota bacterium
CGCCAACGGCGACGCCGACGTGATCGTCGCCGGCGGCATGGAATCGATGTCGCTCGCCCCGCACGCCGCGCATCTGCGCAATGGCGTCAAGATGGGCGATTTCAAATATATCGACACCATGATCAAGGACGGCCTGACCGACGCCTTCCATGGCTATCACATGGGCAACACGGCGGAGAACATCGCCGCCAAGTGGCAGATCAGCCGCGAGGAGCAGGACCGCTTCGCCACCGCCTCGCAGAACAAGGCCGAAGCGGCGCAGAAGGCCGGCAAGTTCAAGGACGAGATCGCGCCGTTCACGATCTCCTCCAAGAAGGGCGACGAGATCGTTGTCGACGACGAATTCATCCGCCACGGCGTCACCTACGAATCGCTCGCCAAGCTGCGCGCCGCCTTCGCCAAGGACGGTTCGGTGACGGCGGGCAACGCCTCCGGCCTCAACGACGGCGCGGCGGCGCTGGTGCTGATGACGGCGCAGGAGGCCGAGAAGCGCGGCATCACCCCGCTGGCGCGCATCGCCTCCTGGGCGACCGCCGGCGTCGATCCCGCCATCATGGGCAGCGGGCCGATCCCCGCCTCGCGCAAGGCGCTCGCCAAGGTCGGCTGGTCGGTGAAGGACCTCGATCTGGTCGAGGCCAACGAGGCGTTCGCGGCGCAGGCGCTCGCGGTCAACAAGGACCTCGGCTGGAACCCCGACATCGTCAACGTCAACGGCGGCGCGATCGCCATCGGCCACCCCATCGGCGCCTCGGGCGCGCGCGTGCTGGTGACGCTGCTGCACGAGATGGCGCGCCGCAAGGCGCACAAGGGGCTGGCGACGCTGTGCATCGGCGGCGGCATGGGCATCGCGCTGACCGTCGAGCGCTGATCGCCGTCAGGATTTGGGGCGCGGGAGCTTAAGACTCCCGCCCCTTCGGGGAAGCGGAATTTCAAGGAGTTCGATATGAGCAGAGTTGCGGTCGTCACCGGAGGCACGCGCGGCATCGGCGCGGCGATTTCGAAGGCGTTGCTGGCGGCGGGCTACAAGGTCGCCGCCACCTATCACGGCAATGACGAGGCCGCCGCCAAGTTCAAGGCCGAGACCGGCGTCAACGTCTACAAGTGGGACGTCGGCAATTACGACGCCTGCGCGGCGGGGCTCGCCACGGTCGAGGCGGAACTCGGGCCGGTGGACGTGCTGGTCAACAACGCCGGCATCACCAAGGACGGCTTCTTCCACAAGATGACGCCGGATCAGTGGTACGGCGTCATCAACACCAACCTCAACTCGCTGTTCAACATGACGCGGCCGGTGTGGGAGGGGATGCGCAACCGCAAGTTCGGCCGCGTGATCTGCATCTCCTCGATCAACGGGCAGAAGGGGCAGGCGGGGCAGGTCAATTATTCGGCTTCGAAGGCCGGGGACATCGGCTTCGTCAAGGCTTTGGCGCAGGAAGGGGCGCGGGCGGGCATCACCGTCAACGCGATCTGCCCCGGCTATATCGCCACCGAAATGGTGAAGGCGATCAGCCCCGAAGTGCTGGCCAAGAACATCCTGCCGCAAATCCCGGTCGGGCGGCTCGGCGAGCCGGAGGAGATCGGCCGCGCGGTGGTGTTCCTGGCCGCCGACGACGCCGGCTTCATCACCGGTGCGACCCTGTCGGCCAACGGCGGGCAGTATTTCGCGTAAACCGCGTTCCCCTCAAACCGGCTCCGGCGCCGCCGGGGCCGGGCCGCGCAAGGGGCGTTCCTCCATGCCGGCGTAGAACAGCAGCGCCCCCGCCGTCGCCAGCGCCATCAGGCCGAAGGCGAACTGGAACGCGGTCGCGGCGGCGGCCGGATCGGCCTCGGCCACCATGCCCGGCGCGCCGAGCCCGAACGCGAACACCACCGCGCCGAAAATCGCCACGCCCAACGCGCTGCCCAGGCTGCGCACGAAGGTCAGCGTCGCCGTCGCCGCGCCCATGTCGCGCGGATCGACCGCGTTCTGCACCGCGATTTGCAGGATCGGAAACAGCGTGCCGAGGCCGAGGCCGTAGAGCAGGATCAGCGCTTCGGCGGCCCAGAAATTCAGCCGCGGCGCAAACAGCGCGAGGGCGACGAGGGCGAGGATGGACACCGGCATGCCGGAATAGCCCATCGCCTTGTAGCGCCGCATCTTCGGGATGCTGAGGCCGGTGAAATTCGACGACAGCACGCTCGCGCCGAGCACGACGATCAGGCTCGCGCCGGAAAGCGTGGGATCGAGCCGCAGGCAGGCCTGGAAATAGAGCGGCAGATAGATCACCGCCGCGACATAGACCAGCATCGCCAGGAACATCGAGGCCGAGGCCTTGCCGACCACCCGATTGGCGAAAATCGTCGGCGGAATCAGCGGCTCCGGGGCGCGGCCGAGATGGGCGACGAAGCCGACCGCGAGCGCCGCCGCCGCGCCGCCGAGCCCGAGCACGATCGGCGAGCGCCACGGCAGATAGGCGCCGCCGAGCGTCAGCGCCAGCATCAGCGCGGCGGTGGCGCCGATCACCAGCGCGCCGCCGAGCCAGTCGAGCCGATGCGGCCGGCGGACCTGCGGCAGATCGCGCAGCAGCCGGTCGCACATGACATAGGCGGGCAGCCCCAGCGGCAGATTAAGCCAGAAGATCGCCGTCCACGACAGGTGTTGCGCCAGAAAGCCGCCGAGCGCCGGGCCGGCGATGCTGGAGGCCGCCCACATGGTCGAGATGTAGACCGTGTATTTCGCCCGCTCCAGCGGCGAGGCGATGTCGGCGAGCACCGTCTGCGCCAGCGCCACCAAGCCGCCGCCGCCGATCCCCTGCACCGCGCGGGCGAGAATCAGCGTCGTCATATCCGGCGACAGCGCGCAGCCGACCGAGCCGAGCAGGAACAGCGCCAGCGCCGTCAACATCACCGGGCGGCGGCCGTGAATGTCCGACAGCTTGCCGTACAGCGGCGTCACCGCCGTGGACGTTAGGAAATAGCCCGAGACGATCCACGGCAGGAAGAACGCGCCGCCGAGCTTGCCGCCGATGGTCGGCAAAGCCGGCGCGACAATGGTCGAGTCCAAGGTCGCCAGGAACATCGCCAGCAATACGCTGATGACAATTTGGCGCTTGGCGGCGGCGTCGAGTTCGCGGGGGCGGTGCGGCAAAGCGACTTTGACTTCCTATTGGGCCGCGGCGCGGCTGTCGGCAAAGGACGGGATTAAAATATACATGACAAGGCACGGGCGAGAACGGAAGGGCATACAAGCGCAATTTGTGTTACCAAAGGTAAGCAACCTGGAGGAGGATATATTTAGTTATATAAATCGTTGCCAGCGTTAGGGCGCCAGCAGCGATTCCACGGCGGCCAACTCGTCCGCCGCCGCCGCGCGCATCTTGCGTTCGGCCTCGCGGTAGGCGTGCAGCACCTGTTGCCCGCTCGGGGTGAGCGCGGCGCCGCCGCCCTTCGGCCCGCCCGGCTGGGCGCGCACCAGCGGCGCGGCGAACAGGCGGTTGAGTTCGTCGACCAGCAGCCAGGCGCGAGGATCGGAGGCCCAAGCTGCTCTGCCTCGCATATCACGATATTCGCGTCTCGGCGATCCGTCGGCAATAGCTTTTCGCATGCATTACGAGACGTGCCTGATAGGCGCGTTGCATTTCAAGCGCCGTTACACCACGATACTCAAACGCTTCGCGGCGCGGGTGATGCCAGTGTAGAGCCAGCGCGCGCGGCTGTCCTGAAACGCGAAGCTTTCGTCGAACAGCACCACGTCGTCCCATTGCGAGCCCTGCGACTTGTGCACCG
>JAGWRL010000340.1 GCA_028876585.1 Pseudomonadota bacterium
CCGCTGGCCGAGATCGTGCGCACGATCCACACCGCCCATGGCGGCAAATTGTCGCTGGCGCGGGTTTTGCGCGGCGCCTTCCCCGACGGGGCGACAGTGACGAGCCAGAGCGGGACGGAGGCGCGCATCGCCGGTTTGCAGCGGCTGATGGGCGCGACCTCGGCGAAGATCGCCCGCGCCGACGAGGGCGACACCGCCGCGTTCCAGCGGCTGGAGGGCATTAACACCGGCGAGCGTTTCAGCGAGGGCAAGAGCGCGCCCAAGGCGGCGCCGAAGCCCCCAAGCGTCGCCGCGACGCAATCGATCGCCATCCGCGTCAAAGAGCGCAAGGACGAGACGCGGCTCTCCGCCGCGCTCGCCAAACTGACCGAGGAGGACGGCGCGCTCGGCTTCGAACACGACGCGGCCAGCGGCGAACTCAAGCTGCATGGGCAGGGCGAGATGCATCTGCGGGTGACGGTCGAGCGGCTGGCGGCGCGGTTCGGCGTCGAGGTGGAGACGTTGCGGCCAAGCGTCGCCTATCGCGAGACGATCCGCGAATCGGTGCAGGCGCGCGGCCGGCTGAAGAAGCAATCGGGCGGCCATGGCCAGTTCGGCGACGTGCTGGTGGAGGTCGCGCCGCTCGGACGCGGCGAGGGATTCGCCTTCGCCGAGAAAATCCACGGCGGCACGGTGCCGCGGCAATATTTCCCCAGCGTCGAGATCGGCTCGAAGGAGGCGTTGCAGCGCGGGCCGCTCGGCTTTCCCGTCGTCGACGTGGCGGTGACCTTGCTCGACGGCTCCTATCACACCGTCGATTCCTCCGACATGGCGTTCCGCGCGGCGGCGCGCATTGCGCTGGGCGAGGCGCTGCCGAAGGCGCGCCCGGTGCTGCTGGAGCCGGTGCTGGCGGTCGACATCCACGTGCCGGCCGACGCCATCGCGCGGGCGAGCGCGCTGGTGTCGAGCCGGCGCGGCCAGATCCTCGGCTTCGAGCCGCGGCCGGGCTGGGACGGTTGGGAGACCGCCAAATCGCTGATCCCGGAAGCCGAGATCGGCGACCTCATCGTGGAATTGCGCTCGGCGACGGCGGGCGTCGGGGCGTTCGAGTCGCGCTTCGACCATCTCGCGGAATTGTCGGGCAAGCCGGCCGAGGTGGTGATCGCAGCGCGAAGCAAGGGCGGTCAAGGTTGACGGCGGAACAACGCGGCGCGACTTTGCAATGCCGGCGGCGGGAAAGTAACCTTACGCAATAGCGCCGACTTGTTAAGGAATGCCGCCATGAGCCAGCCGACCGCGCCGCAAGACCTGTGGACGTCCACCACATCCGGATCGTGGTCGCTCGCCGCCAATTGGTCGCTCGGCCGGGCGCCGATCAACGGCGACAACGTCGTGATCGACCCCACGGCGCCGCTCACCGTCACCTTCGACGTCGCGAACGCGACGCTGGGCGGGCTGACGCTGATCGGCGCGACGCTCACCCTGCAAAGCGGCTGGATGGTGACGAGCGGCGGCAACAGCCTGCAAAGCGCGGTCGTGAACGGCGGCAGCGCGCTCTATCTCGGCGGCGCGAGCACGCTGAGCGGCCTCACGCTCGGCGGCGCGGCGATCCTGGTCAACCGCGGCGCGGTGACCCAATCCGGCGGCGACGTCGCGATCGGCGATTCCACGACGTCGGGCTCGATGATCTACAACAACGCCGGCTCGACCTGGACGATCTCCGACGCCAGCGGCATGTCGCAGGGCGGGACGACGGGCTGGCGTTTCGTCAACAACGGGTTGTTGCAAAAAACCTCGGGAACCGGGCTCGCCTGGATCCGCGCGAATTTTCTCTCGACTGGCGTGATCGCCTCCGCGACCGGCGGCGACATCGTGATCGACGGCCGTCTCAATCGTGTTTCGGGAACCTACATCGGCGCCGGCATGGTCGATTACGGCCCCGACGGCGTGTGCTGGGTCGGCGACGTCGCGGTGACGCAAGCGTCCTGCCAGAGCAATTTCGGGGTCGTCAGGCTCACCGGCGTGATGACGATGTACGATGGCTCGACCATCATGAACGCCGCCGGAGCGTATTGGTGTTTCGCCGGCGACAGTTCGATCGTGCTCGCGGCGGGGCAAGCGGCGGGGCCCGACATCAACGGCATGGGCGTGATCGCGAAAACGCAAGGGACGGGGACGAGCCATATCGGCATCAACGCCGCCCTTGAGGGCAAGGTCTCGGTGATCACCGGCACGTTGTCGTTCGAGGGCGCGAGCAGCGCCTTCTCGTCGATCATCAACGGCGGCGGCACGTTTCAGATCGGCGCCGGCGCGGCGCAGATCAATGCGGGCGCGGCGATGTGGGTCTCAAATTGGACGCTCGCCGGCGGAACGACGACGCTGAACGAGAACGTCGCCTACGCCCACGCCTTCACCGGCGAGGCCGACGCCTCGCTCGATCTCGGCGGCCATGTGTTGTCGCTCGCCCAATCCGCCAATTTCTCGGGCCTCGTCATGCAAGGCGCGGGCTATGTGCAGGCGTCGAACGGCGCGACGATTTCGGGACTGACGGTGGGAGGAAACGTCGGCTTCATCGTCGCCGCCGGTCAGGTGGTCCAAAGCGGCGGCGATGTCGTGCTGGGCGATTCCAACGTCGCCGACCGGGCCGGAGTGGCGATCAACGCCGGCGCCAGTTGGCGGATCGCCGACGCCAGTTCGATCCTGCTCGCCGCCGACCCCGCTTCGAGGCTGTCGCTATCCGGCACGGCGCTGCTGATCAAAACGGGCGCCGGCGTTTCGCATGTCGCGCCGACGATCAACAATTCCGCCGCCAACAGCAGCGGGGCCTTTGCCGGAATCGAGGTCACGGCGGGCACGCTCGACCTGCAAGGCGCGGTCAATTCGACCGGCTCGGCCAATATCGTCGGCGCCGCGACGCTGGAGTTCGACGGCGCCGTCGCCGCCGGGCAGACGATAGACTTCTCAGGCGCCGGCGGCGTGCTGTCGCTGACCGACCTCGCCGATTTCCACGGCCAGATCAGCGGTTTCGACACGATCGGCTCCGATGACGCGCTGCTGATCGGCGGCGGCTGGAGCTTCGCGGGAGCGAGCGAAACCACGACGGCGGCGACGCTCGCGTTCACCAATGGCGCGGCGCATCAATCGCTGACGCTGCTGGGCGACTATACCGGCGGCGTCTTTTCCGCCGCGACCGTCGGCGGACAGTTGAAGATCACCTACTGAGCGCCGACCGCGGCGCAAAAGGCCGACGGCAAGCGCCAAGCAACGCCTTCGCGCCCTCGCCGGCCGAACCGAACTTCAACTCGACGCGCCCGTTCAGCTTCTCCAGCGCCTGTTCGTCGTCGCCTTACGAATGTGAGGAAAGCCTGACGCTTGGCCTCAGGGTCCTCCTTGGCGCAGGTCCCGCCGGCCTCCGCGCGCCTCCCGGCTCTTCGGCGGCTCGAATCGACCCGCGCCTATGCGGCTCAGTCCAAGTACAAGAAGCGTCGCCACGCGAACTGAACCCCACCACCTGGCCGCGTTTGTGGCATCCAAGCGTTGGGGCGCGAAAAAGCCCCCGAGCTTTTGGGCTCGGGGGCTGCTTTATTTTTGGTTGCGGGGGCAGGATTTGAACCTGCGGCCTTCAGGTTATGAGCCTGACGAGCTACCGGGCTGCTCCACCCCGCGGCAAAGGTTTGTCCGTACGGCGGACGAGGGGCCCGCGCGGGCGGCTTTGAAGAGGAAGCGGAAACTGTTCTTGGCGGGCC
>JAGWRL010000341.1 GCA_028876585.1 Pseudomonadota bacterium
CCTCGAAAAGACCGGATTAACGCTCAGCCAGATAGATGTATTTGAATTGAACGAAGCTTTTGCCGCGCAGGCCCTGGCGGTGACGCGCGCGCTCGGGTTCCCCGATGACGCCGCCCATATGAATCCCAACGGCGGCGCCATCGCCATCGGCCATCCGCTCGGCATGAGCGGCGCGCGGCTGGTGGCGACAGCGATGTATCAACTCCAGCGCCAGAACGGCCGCTACGCCCTTTGCACCATGTGCATCGGCGTCGGCCAGGGCATCGCGCTGATCCTGGAGAGGGTCTGATGTACGCGCAACTCGTCAAGACCAGCCGCGCCGAGGCGCCCGAGGAAATGAGCGAACAGGAGCGCGCCTTCCAGGCGCGCATCGATCGCGGCGAAAAAATCGAGCCCAAGGAATGGATGCCCGAGGAATATCGGCGCACGCTGATCCGCCAGATCGGCCAGCACGCCCATTCCGAGATCGTCGGCCAGTTGCCCGAGGGCAATTGGATCACCCGCGCCCCGACGCTGCAACGCAAGGCGATCCTGCTCGCCAAGGTGCAGGACGAGGCCGGCCACGGGCTTTATCTCTATTGCGCCGCCGAGACGCTGGGGATCAGCCGCGACGAGCTCGTCGCCATGCTGCATTCCGGCCGAATGAAATATTCCTCGATCTTCAACTATCCGACGTTGACCTGGGCCGACATCGGCGCGGTCGGCTGGTTGGTGGACGGCGCGGCGATCATGAATCAGGTGCCGTTGCAGAAATGCTCCTACGGCCCCTACGCCCGGGCGATGGTGCGCATCTGCAAGGAAGAGAGTTTTCACCAGCGCCAGGGCTACGACCTGATGACCAAGATGGCGCGCGGGACGCCGGAGCAGAAGGCGATGGCGCAGGATGCGCTGAACCGATTCTGGTATCCCTCGTTGATGATGTTCGGCCCGTCCGACAAGGACAGCGTGCATTCCGCGCAATCGATGGCGTGGAAGGTCAAGATCAACACCAACGACGAGTTGCGGCAGAAATTCGTCGATCAGACCGTGCCGCAGGCGCATTATCTCGGCCTCACCGTGCCCGACGACAAACTTGTCTGGAACGAGGAGAAAAAGGGCTACGATTTCTCCGAGCCGGACTGGCGCGAGTTCTACGAAGTGGTCGCCGGCAACGGCCCCTGCAACAAGGACCGGCTGAACGCGCGGGTGCGGGCGTGGGAGGACGGCGCCTGGTTCCGCGACGGGCTGATGGCGCATGCGCGCAAGCGGGCGGCGGCGAAAATGGCGGCGGAATAGACCATGTCTGAACAATGGCCGTTGTGGGAAGTGTTCATCCGGGGCCAGCACGGCCTCAACCATCGCCATGTCGGGTCGCTGCACGCCTCCGACGCCAACCAGGCGATCCGCAACGCGCGCGACGTCTACACGCGCCGGCACGAGGGCGTCAGCATCTGGGTGGTGCGCTCCAACGACATCGTCGCGTCGAGCCCGTCGGACAAAGGCCCGCTGTTCGAGCCGGCGAACTCGAAGGTCTATCGGCATCCGACCTTCTACGACATTCCCGACGAAGTGGGGCCGATGTGAACGACAAGTTCGAATACGCGCTGCGGCTCGGCGACAACGCGCTGATCCTGTCGCACCGCCTGAGCGAATGGTGCGGCCACGGCCCAGCGCTGGAGGAGGATATCGCGCTGACCAATGTCGCGCTCGACTTGATTGGTCAGGCGCAATTCTGGCTCGGCCTCGCCGGCGAATGGGAGGGCGCCGGCCGCGGCGCCGACGATCTCGCCTACAAACGCGATGCGGGCGCGTTCCGCAACGCGCTGCTGGTCGAGCGCCCCAACGGCGATTACGGCCATACGCTGATGCGGCAATATCTGTTCGACGCCTGGCACGCCGAGCTTTTGTCCGCGCTGGCGCGATCGAGCGACGCCCGCTTCGCCGAGATCGCCGCCAAGGCGCAGCGGGAGGTCGCCTATCACGTCGAGCGCTCGGCCGAGTTGGTCATCGCGCTCGGCGACGGCACGCCACAGAGCCATGCGCGGATGCAATCGGCGCTCGACGCCCTATGGCCCTACGTGGGCGAGTTGTTCATCGGCGACGAGATCGACGCGCGGCTGGCGGCGCAAGGCGTCGCGCCGGCGGCCGACAGCTTGCGCCCGGCGTGGGATCGCGCTGCCGGCGCCGTATTCGCGCAGGCGGGCTTGAAGCCGCCCGCCTCCGCGTTCGCGCACAAGGGCGGCCGCGCCGGCCGGCACACCGAGGCGCTGGGTCATCTCTTGGCGCAGATGCAGTTCCTGCCGCGCGCCTATCCGCAAGCGCAATGGTGAGCCTGGAGCAAATCTGGGACTGGCTCGGGCAAATCCCCGATCCGGAGATCCCGGTTCTGTCGCTGGTTGATCTCGGCGTGATCCGCGAGCTGCGCTTCGACGGCGATGTGCTGGTGGTGGGCGTGACGCCGACCTATTCCGGCTGCCCGGCGACTGCAATGATCAACCAGGATATCGAGACGGGGCTGCGCTCGCGCGGGATTGAAAAGCTGCGGCTGGAGCGCCGCCTGTCGCCGCCGTGGACGACCGAGGCGATGAGCGAGGCCGGCCGCCGCAAGTTGCGCGAATACGGCATCGCCCCGCCGGCGGGGCGCGCGCCCGCCGCCTGTCCGCGCTGCGGCTCGACGCGGGTGCGCCGGGTCAGCCAGTTCGGCTCGACGCCCTGCAAGGCGAACTACGCCTGCGAGGATTGTCTGGAGCCGTTCGACTATTTCAAATGCATCTGACGAGGCGACATGGCGCGATTTCTGCCGCTTGAAGTGACGCGGATCGACCGCGACACCCGCGATTCGGTGGCGGTGACGCTGCGCCCGCGCGACGAGGATCGCGCCGCCTTCGCCTTCGTGCAGGGCCAATATCTGACGCTGCGCCGCGCCTTTGACGGCGAGGAGTTGCGCCGCTGCTATTCGATCTCATCGGCGGTGGACGAGGGGCGGCTGACGATCGGCGTCAAGCGCGTCGACGGCGGCGCGTTTTCGAGCTTCATCAACCAGGAGCTGAAGGTCGGCGACAGGCTCGACGCGATGGCGCCGATGGGCGTGTTCCACGTCGCGCTCGACCCCGGCTCGGCCCGCCATTATCTCCTGATCGCCGGCGGCAGCGGCGTCACGCCGATCCTGTCGATCCTCAAGACGACGCTGAAGCGCGAGCCGAACGCGCAGTTCACCCTGATCTACGCCAACAAACAGATCTCCTCGATCATGTTTCGCGAGGAGTTGGAGGATCTCAAGAACCAGCATCTCGGCCGGCTGTCGATCCTGCATGTGCTGGAGACCGACGCGCAGGAGATCGACCTGTTCACGGGGCGCCTGAGCGCCGAGAAATGGGCGGAACTGTTTGCGCATTGGATCGACGCCCGCGCGCTGCACGCCGCCTTCATCTGCGGCCCGGAGCCGATGATGCTGACGGCGGCGGCGGCGTTGCGCGAGCGCGGTCTCACCGACGCGCAGATCAAGTTCGAACTGTTCGCCTCCGGCCAGCCCGGCCGCGCGGCGCGGCGGGCGGGTCCGGCGGTGGCGGCCTCAAGCGGCGAGACCTGCGAGGTGGCGATGACGCTCGACGGCGCAACCCGCAGTTTCGTCATGCCGCGCGAGGGCCAGAGCGTGCTCGACGCGGCGCTGCAGCACCATCTCGACGCGCCCTACGCCTGCAAGGCCGGCGTCTGCTCGACCTGCCGCGCCAAAGTGCTGGAGGGCGAGGCGGAGATGGCGACCAACCACGCGCTGGAGGATTACGAGGTGCGCCTCGGCTACGTGCTGACCTGCCAGGCGCGGCCGTTGAGCGCGAAGCTGGTGGTGAGTTACGATCAGTAGCTACTCCGCCGCCGTCTTGCGCTTCATCGGCCGTCGCGCCATCGCGTCCTTCAGATAGGCGCCGGTGTGGCTCTTGGGATGCCGCGCGATCTCCTCCGGCGTGCCCATCGCCACCACTTCGCCGCCGCCGTCACCGCCCTCCGGCCCCATGTCGATGATCCAGTCGGCCGTCTTGACCACTTCGAGATTGTGCTCGATCACCACCATCGTGTTGCCCTGATCAACCAGCTCGTGCAGCACCTCCAGCAATTTCGCGACGTCGTGGAAATGCAGGCCGGTGGTCGGCTCGTCCAGGATGTAGAGCGTGCGCCCGGTCGAGCGGCGCGCCAGCTCCTTGGCGAGCTTGACGCGCTGCGCCTCGCCGCCCGACAGCGTGGTCGCCTGCTGGCCGACCTTGACATAGGACAGCCCCACCCGCTTCAGCGTCTCCATCTTGTCGCGGATCGACGGCACCGCCTTGAACAGGTCGGCCGCCTCCTCGACCGTCATGTCGAGCACGTCGGCGATCGACTTGTCCTTGTAGCGCACTTCCATCGTCTCGCGGTCGTAGCGCTTGCCCTTGCACACGTCGCAGGTGACATAGACATCAGGCAGGAAATGCATCTCG
>JAGWRL010000038.1 GCA_028876585.1 Pseudomonadota bacterium
TCGCGCCGCGCATCGAGCCGACGCTCAAGGCCCCGCCGCCGCAACCGCCCGCGCCGCCGTCGCGCGTGACGCCGGCGGTCGGGCCGCTGAAGGCCGCCAAGCGGACGACGCCGATCGAGCGCGGCGAATATGCGCTGCCGGCGCTGACCATGCTGGCCGAGCCGAAGAAGACCGCCTCGAAGATCTCCGACGACGCGCTGGAGCAGAACGCGCGGCTGCTGGAGGGCGTGCTCGACGATTTCGGCGTCAAGGGCGAGATCATCAACGTGCGTCCCGGCCCGGTGGTGACGCTGTACGAACTGGAGCCGGCGCCGGGGGTCAAATCCTCGCGCGTGATTGGGCTGGCCGACGACATCGCCCGCTCGATGTCAGCGATCTCGGCCCGCGTCGCTGTCGTGCAGGGCCGCAACGCGATCGGCGTCGAACTGCCCAACCAGAAGCGCGAGACGGTGTTCCTGCGCGAGATGCTGGCGAGCCAGCATTTCGAGACGTCGAGCCAGAAACTCGCGATCGCGCTCGGCAAGACGATCGGCGGCGAGCCGGTGATCGTCGATCTCGCCAAGATGCCGCATCTTCTCGTCGCCGGCACCACCGGCTCAGGCAAGTCGGTGGCGATCAACACCTTCATCCTGAGCCTGCTCTACCGGCTGCAACCAAGCCAGTGCCGGCTGATCATGGTCGATCCGAAAATGCTGGAGCTTTCCGTCTACGACGGCATTCCGCATCTGCTCACCCCTGTGGTGACCGATCCGAAAAAGGCGGTGGTCGCGCTCAAATGGGCGGTGCGCGAGATGGAGGACCGCTATCGCAAGATGTCGAAGGTCGGTGTGCGCAACATCGACGGCTTCAACGCCCGCGTCGCCGAGGCGGCGGCCAGGGGCGAGGCGATCACGCGCCAGGTGCAGGACGGCTTCGACCCCGAGACCGGCGAATTGCTCTACCGCGAGGAGCAGATGGACCTCGCCGAACTGCCCTATATCGTCGTGGTGGTGGACGAGATGGCCGACCTGATGATGGTCGCCGGCAAGGACATCGAGGGCGCGATCCAGCGCCTGGCGCAGATGGCGCGCGCCGCCGGCATCCACCTCATCATGGCGACCCAGCGCCCCTCGGTCGACGTCATCACCGGCACGATCAAGGCCAATTTCCCGACCCGCATCTCGTTCCAGGTGACCAGCAAGATCGACAGTCGCACGATTCTGGGCGAGCAGGGCGCCGAGCAACTGCTGGGGCAGGGCGACATGCTCTATATGGCGGGCGGCGGCCGCATCAGCCGGGTGCACGGCCCGTTCGTCTCCGACACCGAGGTCGAGAGGATCGTCGCTTACCTCAAGACGCAAGGGCAGCCGGAATATCTGTCGGCGATCACCGAGGAAGACGCGGCGGAGGAAGACGCGGAGGCCGCCGCTCCGGTCGCCGGCGCCGCGACGATGGATCAGGAGGAGGCCGGCGATTACTACGACCGCGCCGTGGCGATCGTGACGCGCGAGAAGAAAGTGTCGGTCAGCTACATCCAGCGCCGCCTGTCGGTCGGCTACAACAAGGCGGCCTCGCTGGTGGAGCGGATGGAGAAGGAGGGCGTCGTCAGCGCCCCCAACCATCAGGGCAAGCGCGAGGTGCTGGCGGGCTCGCCCGACCGCGAGGACTTCGACGGCGAGTGATCGTCCGCCGCCGTGCGCTCCGCGCGCGCGGGCGGGGCGGCGACGGTCACGTCGGTCAGCACCTTGTGGATCGCCTGCGCCGGGGCGCGATAGACATAAGGGGCGAACGAGTCCTTGACCCAATAGGACAGCGGCTCGCCCGCCGCATCGTAATCGGCGCCGAAGATTTCCAGCGCGTGATTGTCCTTCGAGCCCCAGACCACCGCCTCTCCGTTGGCCAGCGAACGGTGGATCAGGTCGATGGCGGTCGAGAGTGGCGCGTAATGCACCTGCGTCCCCGGCCGCGCGTCCGGATCGTCGGAGGGGCCGACATGGGCGACGCCGTCGCTGGTCACGTCGTATTCGGTCCACGTCTCGTCGCCGAGCACGGCGTCGGCGAGCGCGCGCGGGCTCACCGCTTCGCCGTCGAGATGGGTGACGGCGGGCAGCGCGCCGAGCGCGCTCGTCAGCGCGTGGTCGAGCGCCTTGGCCTTTTCGCTGGCGATGGGAATTGCGGCCAGGCGCGCGGAAGCAGCGGCGAAGATGGGATCGGAATCGACGTAATCGTGGAAATCCCGCGCCGCGAACAAGCCATCGGCGCGGATCAACGCCAAAGCGTCGACCGCGACGCCGCCGTCCTGCAAATAGGCGGAATGGTGGTCGATCAGCCGGGCGAGCCGATCGGCGATCGATTCCCGCTGCAAGGCGCCGCGCGAAAGCTCGATGTGCGAGCCGGGATGTCGTTGCATATAGTTCGATTCGAGCATGCTGAGCGTCGCGAACACCCAGCACAAATCGGAATCGCCCTGGTCGCGCGGCGCGGAGATCGGCAGCTTGTAGCTTTCCCCTATCGCCGCGACGCCGCGCTCGGGCGCGACAGCGGGCCTCGCCGCCGCGTCGCCGAGCAGGAGAACAAGAAGCGCCGCCGCGCCGCACGCGTGTTTGTAGCTCATCGCCGTCCGCCGTTGCGCCCCGAGGGGCCCAACGCGCGTTAGCGGCGCTCGTTCGCTCGCCCCCGCTCAACAGTTCGGGAGCGACGCGTGACGCTTACCCCTGCGCCGCGACCTCGCCGTTCGGGCTGGCCGCGTCGACCGCCGCCGGCAGATGCTGCGACAGCAGTTGCAGCGCGGCGTCGGGGTCGACGCCGAAATGCTGCGCGATCTGCTTGACCGCGTCGCTCGACAGCGCCGCCTTCAACTGGTCGGCCGAGATCGGCAGGTTCGCCCCATTGCCGAGCCAGGATTGCACCTGGTCGCCGAGTCCGGCCTGCTGCAACTGGGCGACGATGCCCCCCAAGCCGCCCAGATTGGCGCCGCCGAGCGCCGCCGTGAGCGCCGCCGGCCCTTCGCTCTGCAAAGCTCCCATCGCCGCCGATTTGAGCGTGTCGAACAATCCCATTGTAACATCCTCCGCGCGGCGCCGCGCATGGCGGCCGCGACGGCATATTGCGACGCGAGGATGTATTATAAAAGCGGCGTTCGTTTTTTTGTTGTTGCGGAACGGCGCCCGGCGCCTCCCCCTTTAGTCCTATATCCCGGCTCGGCTCCATGCGTAGGTTTCGCGCACGGGAGGACGGATGCGGGGTTTTCGCGCGGCGCTGATGTTTGGCCTCGGGCTTTGCGCTTGGGCTTGCGCCTGCCTGCCCGCGTTCGCCGGCTTCCTCGCCCGCGCCGATCTCGAACGCGCTTTCCCGCCGCCCTACATCCTGGGCGAGAAGGACGACAAGCTGCCGGTCTGGCCGATCTTCAAGCAGAACGCGACCGAGAACCAGCTCGTCGCCTATGTCTACGAATCGGTCGATCTGGCGCCCATTCCCGGCTTTTCGGGCACGCCGATCGACTTGCTTGTGGCGCTGGCGCCGGACGGGACGTTCCTCGAGGTCAAGGTCGTGCATTTCCACGAGCCGGTGTTCGTGGACGGCCTCGGGCCGGAGCCGCTGTTCGATTTCGTCAAGCAATACAAGGGCAAATCGCTCAAGCAGACGATCAAGGTCGGGCCGCCGGCGGGCGGGGCGCCCAGCGACGGCGCGGTGGTCGTGGTCGACGGCGTCGCCAAGGCGACGGCGAGCGTGCGCATCCTCAACGAGACGCTGCTCGCCTCCGGCCTGACGGTGGCGCGCGAAAAGCTCGGCTTCGCCAAGGGCCGCGATCCCTCGCGCGCGGCGCGGCTGCGCGCCGACGCCTTCCGCAAACTCGATTGGGCGGGGCTGGTCGCGGCCGGTTACCTCAAACATTACCGGGTGTCGAACGTCGAGGCGGAGGCGCCGTTCAAGGGCACGGACGCGGAGGGGCTCGACCCCGATGTGCGCGCGCACCCGGATGCGACCTTCATCGAGCTTTGGGTCGGCGAACTCGACGCGCCGATGGTCGGGCGCAACCTGATCGGCGATAAGGCGTTCGACCGGCTCGTCTCCGATCTCGACGGCCGGCACGCGCTGCTGGTGGCCTCGACCGGGCGCTATTCCTTCATGGGCGAGGATTACGTGGCTGGCGCGGCGCCGACGCGGCTGACGCTGGCGCAATCCGGCGCGCCGGTGGAAATCCGCGATTTCGCGTGGCGCAAGCCGATCCCACAGGCGCCGCCCGGCGATCTCGCGGTGTTCGTCATCAAGCCGCAGACGGGCTGGGACCCCGCCGCGACCGCGACGCTCGCGCTGTTGGCGACGCGCGAGAAAGGGCAGATCCTGCCGGAGCGGATCAGCCACGATTTCGGCTTCCCCTACGCCACGCCGGCCGACCTGCTGATCCTGCCGCCGCCCGAGGAGGCGAAGGGCGCGCTCGGCGTCTGGCGCGACCGCGCGCTCGACACCGGAATCATCGCGCTGGCGCTGGCGGGGTTGACCGCGGCGCTGCTGGCGCAAAAGCGGCTGACGGCGCGGGCGGCTCGCTTCACCTGGGCGCGGCGGGCGTTTCTCGTGTTCACGCTGCTGTTCATCGGCTTCTGGGCGCAGGCGCAATTGTCGATCGTCAGCCTGATCGGGCTGGCGCGCGCGGCGCGCGGGCAGGGGTCGCTGGCGTTCCTGCTGTACGACCCGCCGAGCCTCGTTTTATGGGGCTTCACGCTGGCGAGCCTGGTCGTCTGGGGGCGGGGGACTTTCTGCGGTTGGCTGTGCCCGTTCGGCGCGATGCAGGAACTCGCCGCCGATTTCGGCCGCTGGCTCGGGATCAAGCCGATCCGCATCCCCGACCGCTGGGACGCGGGGCTGAAATATCTCAAATATGTCGCGCTGGCGGGCGTCCTGCTCGCCGCCGCCATTCCCAACGCGCCGGCCGAGACCCTGGCCGAGATCGAGCCGTTCAAGACCGCGATCACGCTGGAATTCGTGCGCAGCCTGCCGTTCGTGCTTTATGCGGCCGGCCTCGTCGTCGGCGGCATGTTCGCGTTCAAGTTCTTCTGCCGCTACCTGTGCCCGCTCGGCGCCGCCTTCGCGCTGGTCGGGCTGCTCCGGCGCTGGAACTGGCTGCCGCGCCGGGTCGAATGCGGCGATCCGTGCCAGCTCTGCAAGGCGAAATGCCGCTACAACGCGATCCCCAAGAGCGGCGCCGTGGTCTATCGCGAATGTTTTCAGTGCATGGATTGCGTCGTCATCCACAATGACGCGCGCCAGTGCGTGCCGCTGGTGCTGGCCGCCAAGCGCAACGCGCGGCGGCTGGAGACAAGGAGAGCGGCGGAATGAAGCGCCCGAGCCGCCGAGACGCGCTCAAATTCGCCGCCGCCGGGCTGACGGCCGCGATCGGCGCCGGCAGCGCGGCGGGGCGGCTGTATCGCCGGCTCGGGATCGCCTTCGGCACGACGGTCGCCGTCTCCGTGGTCGCCGCCGATGAGCGCGAGGCCGAACTCGCCTTCGCCGCCGCCTTCGCCGAAATCCGCGCCGTCGACCGGCTGTCGAGCCTGACGCGCGACGACGCGGAAGTGTTCCGGCTCAACCGCGACGGGCGGCTCGACCGGCCGAGCGCCAGCCTGTTGCGGATGTTGCGCATGGCGGCGACGATGCACGAGGCGACGGCGGGCGCGTTCGACGTGACGATCCAGCCGCTGTGGCTGGCGATGGACGCCGCCGCCAAGCGCGGCCGCTGGCTCGATACGGCGGAACTGGCGGCGGCGCGCGCCAGGGTCGACCAGAGCGCGCTGCGGTTCGACGAGGATCACGTCGCCTTCGCCCGCCCCGGCATGGCGGTCACGCTCAATTCGCTGGCGCGCGGGCTGGCGGCCGA
>JAGWRL010000342.1 GCA_028876585.1 Pseudomonadota bacterium
ATCTACGACACCCAGCGCCGCAGCCGCGGCTCCAACGCGCCGGAGCTTCGCTGCCAGCTCGTCTCCTGGTGGGAAAACGACGCGGTGGCGGCCCTGTCGCGCCAGTATTTCGGGGGGTCGGAGGGCAGCCACGCCACCGCCAGCGAGATCGCGGTGACCCAGCACGCCTTCCCCGACCAGATCAAGCGGGCGGTGCTGGAGCCAAAGGTCGCGCCGTCCGGCGGCTTCCACGACGCCCGTGACTTCCGCCGCCGCTATCCCGACGGGCGGATCGGCTCCGACCCCTCCCTCGCCAGCCCGGAGAAGGGCAAGGCGCTGATGGATGCGGCGGTCGGGGCGATCGCCGAGACCTACCGCCGCTTCGTCGCCGCTGATTAAGCGGCCGGTCGCATGTCCGCGTGGCGGCCCTCGATCGCGTCCCACAGGTTGCGTTCCAGGGTCAGCCCGTCCAGCCGGTTGATCTCCTGCAGCCCGGTCGGCGAGGTCACGTTGATCTCGGTCAGATAGTCGCCGATCACGTCGATGCCGACGAACACCAGCCCGCGCCGTTTCAGCTCGGGTCCGATGCGGTCGCAGATTTCCAGATCGCGCGGCGTCAGCGGCGACAGTTCGGCGCGCCCGCCGCGCACCATGTTGGAGCGGATGTCGCCGCTCTGCGGCACGCGGTTGACCGCACCCTTGGCGACGCCGTCGACCAGAATGATGCGCTTGTCGCCCTGCGACACCTCGGGCATGAACTCCTGCACCACCCAGGGCTCGCGGAAGGTGGTGGAGAACAGATCGAACAGCGAGCCGAAATTGAAATCCGCCTGGGCTAACTTGAACACCGCCGCGCCGCCGTGGCCGTACAGCGGCTTCATCACCACCGCCTCGTGCTGGGCGCGGAACGCCTCGATCTCGGCGCGGTCGCGCGTGATCAGGGTCGGCGGCATCAGGTCGGGAAACTCCATCACCAACAGCTTTTCCGGCGCGTTGCGCACGGCTGAGGGATCGTTGACGACCAGCGTGTGCGGCGCGAGCCGGTCGAGGAAATGCGTCGAGGTGATGTAGGCGAGGTCGAACGGCGGGTCCTGGCGCAGCAACACCACGTCGAATTCGCGCAGGTTGCGCCGCTCCGGCGTCCCGAGCCGGGCGTGGTCGCCGGCGACGTCTTGCACGCGCAACGGCTGCACGGCCGCGAACACGTCGCGGCCTAGCTGCGACAGCCGGTCGGGCGTGTAATAGGACAGCGCGTGGCCGCGCGCTTGCGCTTCCATCAGCAGCGCGAAGGTCGAATCGCCCGCCAAGTTGATCCGCTCGATCGGATCCATCTGAACCGCGACTTTCAGGGCCATGCCGGTTTCAATCCTCGAATTCCAGGGCGAATGCGTTCTCGATATGAAGCGGCGCGCCGGTCTCGTCCAGCGCCAGCGCGTCGCCGCGCAAAGTGTAGCCGTCGGCGGCGAAGGGGTTGCGCGTCACCCAGGCGGCGGCGGCGCGGGCGAGCCGGCGCTGCTTGGCCGGCGTGATCGCCCCCAGCGCCGCCTCGACGCTGCCGCGCGCCTTCACCTCGACGAAGGCGATCACATCGCCGGCTTGGGCGATAATGTCGATCTCGCCGCCGCGAATGGTGAATTTGCGCGCCAAAATCCTGTAGCCCTGCGCCTCCAGCCATTCGGCGGCGCGGCGCTCGGCGCGCTGGCCGAAGGCGCGCGCGGCGATGCGATGGCCCTCGCGCAGGCTCGTCACGGCGCCCTGCCCCGCGCCAGTTCGAGCGCGCGGGCGTAGACGTCGCGGCGCGGCAGGCCGTAGCGGGCGGCGATCACCGAGGCCGCGTCCTTGGTGGTGTGGGTGGCGAGCAGCGCCGCCAGTTCGGCGCGCACGACTTCGTCGCCGACCGCCGCGCGCTCGGGCGGCGGGCCGACCACCACGACGATCTCGCCCTTGACCTCGTCCTCGGCGAAGGCGCGGGCGAGTTCGTCGAGCGGGCCGGAGCGCACGCTCTCGTGCATTTTCGTCAATTCGCGCGCCACCGTCGCGGGCCGCGGCCCCAGTTCGGCCGCCATGTCGGAGAGACTGCTCCCCAGCCGCTGCGGCGCCTCGTAGAACACCAGCGTCGCCTCGATCGCGGCGAGCGCGTTGAGGCGGGCGCGGCGGGCCTCGGATTTCGCCGGCAGAAAGCCCTCGAACAGGAACCGGTCGGTCGGCAGGCCGGCTGCGACCAGCCCCGCCAGCAGCGCCGAGGCGCCGGGGACGGGAAAGACCGGCGCGCCGATCGCCTTGGCCTCGACCACCAGTTTATAGCCGGGATCGGAGATCAGCGGCGTGCCGGCGTCGGAGATCAGCGCCAGCGACTGGCCCTCGGCGAGGCGCGCCAGCAAGGCCGGACGGGCGCGCTCGGCGTTGTGCTCGTGATAGGCGCTGACGTGGGTGGTGACGCCGTAATGGTCGAGCAGCCGGCGCGAATGGCGGGTGTCTTCGGCGAGAATGAGGTCGACGCCGGCGAGCACCTCCAGCGCGCGCAGCGTGATGTCGCCGAGATGGCCGATCGGCGTGGCGACGATGTAGAGCCCAGAGGCCGGCGCGGCGGCGCCGTGTTGGGCGCCGAGCGCGAGATAACTTGGCCTTCGGCTCATCGACAGCCTTTTCCCACGCGCCGCGCGCCGCGACCATCGGGCCACAGCGCCGCCATCGCTTTACCATCTTCCCCGCCCTTTGACAGTCGATACGTGCTAGGGCATCGCTAACCCCGCGTTTCGCGCGCGAGGGGCGACGAATGGAGCGGAGTGGCACATGAAGGCGCGGGACGCGCTTCGGCGACGCAAGTCGGCGAAGCTTTGGGCGGGAATTTGCCTCGCGGCGTTGCTGAGCGGCTGCAATTCGTCAGGCTTCGGCGGCTTCACCGAAAACACGCCGGCGCCGACGCCGAAAATCGACGCGCCGACGCTGGCGGCGCCGGGCGCGCCGGTCGGCCAGACCTACGGAACCGGCCCGGTGCGCGTCGGCATGATCCTGCCGCTGACGCAAAACGGCGCCCCCAGCGGCATCGGTCAGGCGCTTTCCAACGCCGCTGAAATGGCGGTGCTCGACGGCGGCGCCGGCGACATCACGCTGATGCTGCTCGACGACCGCTCCAGCCCCGAGGCGGCGGGCTCGGCCGCGCAAGCGGAGGTCAAAGCCGGGGCCGAGATCATTCTGGGGCCGCTGTTCGCCGCCGACGTGCGGCAGGCGAGCGGCGTCGCCAAGCCGGCCGGCGTGCCGATGATCGCGTTCTCGACCGATTCGACCACCGCCTCGGACAACGTCTATCTCCTGTCGTTCCTGGTCGAATCCTATGTCGACCGCATCGTCGATTTCGCCAATTCGAAGGGCAAGAAGACGTTCGCGATTCTGGCGCCGCAGAACGATTACGCCAATGTCGCCGCCAATGAGTTCAAGGCCGAGGCGGCGCGGGTCGGCGCCAATGTGGTCACGGTCGTGCGCTATGCGCCGGGACAGGCGGCGGCCGCGGCGGCGCAACTGATGAAGGACGCGCCCAATGTCGACGCGGTGTTCCTGCCCGAGCAGGCCGATGCGCTCGGCGGCGTCGCCTCCTCGCTCGCCAGCGCCGGCCTGAAGACGCAATTGCTCGGCACCGGCGTCTGGAACGACCCGCGCGTCGCCGCGATCCCCGCCTTGCAGGGCGCCTGGTATTCGACGCCGGAAAATTCCGGCTTCGCCGCTTTCGCCAAGCGCTACCGCGCCAAATACAACGCCGAGCCGCCGCGGCTGGCGACATTGTCCTATGACGCGGTGTCGCTGGTGGCGGCGCTGGCGCATTCGGGCAACGGCCAGCGCTTCAAACCGTCGGTGCTCGCCAACGCCTCCGGCTTCAACGGCGCCGACGGCGTGTTCCGCTTCCGCGCCTCCGGGCTCAACGAACGCGGCCTCGCGGTGGTGCAGATCGGCAATGGCGGCGTCGAGGTGATCAGCCCGGCGCCGAAGAGTTTCGCCGGCGGCTGAGTTCAGATCACCATCATCAGCGCGAGGCTCGCCAGTCCCGCGATAGCGCAATAATAGGCGAACGGCTTCAGCGCGTTGAACTCGTGGCCGTGGAACCAGCGCATCAGCACGACCAGGCTGAGATAGGCGACCACGCCCGCCGTCACGCCGGAGACGAGCGCGGCGAAGCCGAGCGTCGCGCCGGTGTGCAGCAGCTTGGGCGCCTCATGCACCGTCGCGCCGATGATGATCGGCGTCGCCATCAGGAACGAGAACCGCGCCGCTTCTTCGTGCTTGAGGCCGGCGACGATGCCCGAGGCGATGGTCAGGCCGGAGCGGGAGAAGCCCGGCACCAGCGCGAAACATTGCGCGACGCCGATCGCCAGCGCGCCCTTCCAGTTGAGCTGGTCGAGCACGCCGACGCCGCGGCCGGCGATCTGGTCGCAGAAATACAGCAACGCGCCATTGAGGATCAGCACGAAGGCGACGATCCACGGCTTCGAGAACGCCGCCTCCAGCGGCTTGTGCAGCGCGGCGCCGACGATGACGGCGGGAATGGTGGCGAGGACCACGAACAGGAAGATGCGCCGGTCGGCGATGGCGCGCGGCGTGTCGGCCTTCACGACCGAGCGCAGGAACGACATCCAGTCCTTCCAGAAATAGGCGAACAGCGCGATCGCCGTGCCCAGATGCATGACGACGAGATAGGGCAGGAAATCCTTGTTGTGGATCAGGTCGCCCCAGCCGACGAGGCGGGGAAAAATCACCGCATGGCCAAGGCTGGAGATCGGAAACAACTCGGTCACGCCTTGCAACAAGGCCATGACGACAGCTTCGAAAAAACTCAACGTCGCCCCCCGCGCCGCGGCGCTCAAACCCCGAATCGCGCCGACCGCGCCCGGCGCGCCGCTTCTCTTAGAGGACGCGCGACTTCTCTTAAAGCGAGGTTTTGCCCCGGCTCAGCAGGTCGCCTTGCCGCATTTATGCACCGCGTCGATCTTCGACTTGAGTTCGTCATAGCCGACCGCGCCGACCACGACTGCGTCGCCGACCACGAAAGTCGGGGTGCCGTTGATCTGGAGATTGTCGGCCACGCCCATGACCTCCTTCAGGCCGGCGTCGACCTCCTTGCTCGCCATGTCCTGTTCGAGCCGCGCCATGTCGAGGCCCATCTCCTTGGCGACGCCGAGCGCCTCCTTCTTGCCGACCGGGCCGTGCATGCCGAGCAGCTTGTTGTGGAAATCCCAGAACCGCTCGCCGGGCAACTGGTTGCGCACCGCCGAGGCGACGCGGGCGGCCTCGACCGAGCCGGGGCCGAGCACCGGGAAATCCTTCAGCACGACGTGCAGGTCCGGGTCCTGCTGCATCAGCTTGGCGATGTCGGGCAAGGCGCCTTTGCAGAAATGGCAATTGTAGTCGAAGAATTCGACCAGCGTCGCGCCGCCCTTGGGGTTGCCGAGGTCGGCCTGGAACTTCGACTGGTAGATCGTCCCCTTGGAATTGGCGACCGCCTTCTGCCGCGCGTCCTCGGCGGCCTGCTTGTCGCGCTTGTCGAGCGCGTCGATCGCCTCGCGCAGCACTTCCGGGTGGGTGACGAGGTAATCGCGGATCAGCGGCCCGAGGTCCTGCTTCTGCTGCGGCGAGAACGAATCGGCGCGCGCGGCGGGGGCGAAGCCGACCGCAACGGCGAGGGCGAGGGCGTAGCGAAGTTTCATTGCGGTCTCCCGAAAGCTGGCCTTTTCAAGCCGGGGATTTGTGTTGTCTTTGTGTCCGCGCGGCGATTATTGCGCCGCGGCGTGGCGTTTGATCCATTCCGCCCGCTCGAAATCCTCGAACGCTGCGATCATGGCGCGGTAGGTCTTTTCCGCCACCTCGGGCGACAATTGCGCCGCCAGCGCCAGCCGGCGCGCCTTGGCGATGATCGCTTCGACCCGGGCCGGATCGCTCACCCCGGCGGGGTCCGGCTTGAAGCGGCCGGCCTCGGCGACATATTGGCCGCGCTCCGCCATCACGGCGATGATCTCGCGGTCGATCCGGTCGATGTTGTCGCGCACCTGCCCCAGCGTCGCGCAGCATTTGCCGCCGTCGACCGAGGGCTGGCCCCATAAAGCCGGCTTGTCGGCCGCGCTGGCGCCGATCAGCGCCAGCGCCACGCCCGCGAGCGCCAGTCTGGCCAGCATGTTTCCCTGGCTGCTTCGCCCGGCTAAGGGACTGTCGCCACGGATTGCCTCGGGAACCTGATTCATGACCATCGCCTTCTGGTGCGTGTTCGTCGCCGCGCTGCTGCCCTATGTCGCCTTCGCCTTCGTCCAGGGCCTCGATCCGAGCCTGCCGCGCGCCAATGTGCGGGCGCTGAGCGGGCGTTCGGCGCGCGCCCACGCCGCCCATCTCAACGCTTTCGAGGCGTTTCCGCCCTTCGCCGCGGCGGTGGTCATCTCGCATCTGTCGCTCGGCGACAACCGGACCAGCAACCTGCTGGCGCTCGCCTTCGTCGGCGTCCGCGCGGCGCATCTGGCGTTCTATCTCGCCGATCGCCAGCCGCCGCGCAGCGCCGCCTTCGGCCTCGGGGTGATCATCGTCATCGCAATGTTCCTGCACGCCGCCTGGGGCTGAAGCCTCATTCGGCGGCGGCCGGGGCGCCGAGCGGCTCCTCCTGGGTTTCCGCCCGCGCGGGCTTGCGCGCGGTGCGCCGCCCCGCCAGCCAGGAATCGATCTTGTCGAGATAAATGTAGACCACCGGCGTGATGTAGAGCGTCAGCACCTGCGACACGCACAGGCCGCCGACGATGGCGATGCCCAGCGGCTGCCGCAATTCCGCGCCGGCGCCGGTGCCGAAGGCGATCGGCAGCGAGCCGAGCAGCGCGGCGAGCGTGGTCATGATGATCGGGCGGAACCGCACCAGCGCCGCCTCGCGGATCGCGCTGACCGCGTCGGCGCCCTCGCGCCGGCGCACCAGCGCGAAATCGACCATCATGATCGCGTTCTTCTTGACGATGCCGATGAGCAGGATGACGCCGACGATGGCGATGACGCTGAGGTCGTAGCCGAACAGCATCAGCATGAGCAGCGCGCCGACGCCGGCCGAGGGCAGCGCCGAGAGAATGGTGATCGGGTGGATGTAGCTCTCATAGAGCATGCCGAGCACGATGTAGACGGCGAGCAGCGCAGCCGCGATCAGAACGGGCTCGTTGCCGAGGGATTGCTGAAACGCCTTGGCTGTCCCCTGGAACATGCCGTGGATCGACGTCGGCACGCCGAGGCGGGCCACCTGATCGTCAATCGCCGCGGTCGCCTCGCTCAGCGAGCCCCCGGAAGCGAGATCGAACGATAGGGTCGAGGCGGCAAACAGATTCTGGTGATAGACCGCATGCGGCGTGTCCTTTATCTCAAAACGACTGAAGGCGGAGAGCGGCACCATGATTTCAGGAGAGGTGCTGACCGCGTAACCGGTCGAAGTGGGGCTGCGGGCGGTATTCGCCAGAGCATTGTTCGCCGCATTACGGGCGACATTGCCGGCAATCTGCGCCGCGGGAGTGCTCGAAATACTGCTTTTCGCGGTCGATGCATTGGCCACCACCGTGCCGGCAAGCGGTTGGGTTCCTTGA
>JAGWRL010000343.1 GCA_028876585.1 Pseudomonadota bacterium
AAGGTCCTTGGCATCGAATTCAAAGTCGAGCCAGGAGCCGCGATACGGAATAACGCGTGCGGCGAACAGATATTTGCCGGATGAATGGGTCTTGCCCTTATCGTGATCGAAAAACACGCCGGGGCTGCGATGCATTTGGCTGACAATGACGCGCTCGGTGCCATTAATGACAAAGGTGCCGTTGGCCGTCATCAGCGGCATGTCGCCCATATAGACGTCCTGCTCCTTGATGTCCTTGACGGACTTCGCCTGCGTCTCGGGATCGACATCGAACACGATCAGGCGCAGCGTCACCTTGAGCGGCGCGGCGAACGTCATGCCGCGCTGGCGGCACTCGTCGACGTCGTACTTGGGCGCCTCATATTCGTATTTGACGAATTCGAGCTGGGCGGTCTGCGCGAAATCCGAGATCGGAAACACCGATTTGAAAACCGACTGCAAGCCCTCGGTCGGACGGCCGCCCTTCGGCGCCTCCATCAACAGGAACTGGTCGTAACTCGCCTTCTGCACCTCGATGAGGTTCGGCATTTCGCCGACCTCCCGCACGTGACCGAAGACTTTGCGAACACGCTTGCGGCCGGTGAATGTTTGCGCCATGTCGCTCCTCAATCGTCTTCGCCAAGCGCGCGTCCCACGTCCAACCGACGCCCGCGCGGCTCCAGCATCTCGCCCCCCGCCGGGGCTTTGGCGCCTGCCGGCGCCCGGATCGTCGGACCGGTTAAGTCCGCGACCCCTTCCGCGGCCAGCCTGGCCCCGGACTCAAAACGGCTGAACGGCCCTGGGCGCGAGCCCGGGCCGTCCTTGATGAAAAAGGCTCTCGTGCGAGAGCCGCACGCTCTTACTTGAGCTCAACCTTGGCGCCGGCCTTTTCAAGCTGGGCCTTGATCTTCTCGGCCTCTTCCTTGCTGACGCCTTCCTTGACCGCCTTGGGCGCGCCCTCGACGAGGTCCTTGGCTTCCTTCAGGCCGAGCGCGGTGATGGCGCGGACTTCCTTGATCACTTCGATCTTCTTGTCGCCGGCGTTGGTCAGCATCACCGTGAATTCGGTCTGCGCCTCAACCGGAGCCGCCGCCGCCGCGCCGGCCGGAGCCGCCGCGACCGCAACCGCCGCCGCCGCCGAAACGCCCCACTTCTCTTCGAGCAGCTTGGCGAGTTCAGCCGCCTCGAGGATGGTCAGGCTCGACAGTTCGTCGACGATCTTTTCGAGATTAGCCATAGTGTTGTCTTCCTATATGGTTCGAACTTGGGTTTTTTGAAGAGCCTTCGTCAGGCTGCGTCTTTCGAGGCGTAGGCCGAGATGACGCGCGCGACCTTGGCGGCCGGCGCGTTGGCGAGCTGGGCGAGCTTGGTCGCCGGGGCCGTGATCAGTCCCAGCAGCTTGGCGCGCAGTTCGTCGAGCGACGGCATGGTCGCCAGCGCCTTCACCCCATCGGGGTTCAGCGCCGTCTTGCCCATGGCGCCGCCAAGCACCACGAATTTCTCGTGATCCTTCGCAAACGCCACGGCGGCCTTGGCCGCCGCCACCGGATCGCTTGAATAAGCGAGCAGGGTCGGTCCCTTGAGCAAGGGGCCGATCGAGGCGACGTCCGTTCCTTTCAGAGCAATCTGGGCGAGGCGGTTCTTGGCGACCTGCACGGAGGCGCCGGCCTGCTTCATCTGCTTGCGCAGACGCTGCATCTGGGCGACCGTCAAGCCGGAGTACTGCGCCACCACCACCACCGACGACTTCGAAAAGACGTCGTGGAGGGCGACGACGGCCTCCTTCTTTTCCGCTCTATCCACGTTGCTTCACTCCGGTTGGCGGGTCTCCCCGCCTCCTGCGTAATGCCGCGCTAAGGCCGTCAGGCCCGCACGCGACGCTTTGCGCCTGTCCCCGGAGCGGGCGAAGCCCAACGCCGGACAGAAGGTTCGAACCCAATCGGCCCGTCGCGCATGGCGAAGGGCGAAATCTGAGTCTTCCCCGTCTATGCAGGCCCTCCCGATCCGGTTAGGATCACGACGGAGAATTAAGCCGCTCCCAGGGGCGAACCCCTGAAAACGACGCCGGCAGTCTCGGACAGGACATGGCCGGAACGGACACGAGGTTGCCCCCGGGTCCTCCGGCCTATCCACCGCTCCCTACGCGCACATTCCAGAATCTTGCACATTCCAGAATCGTCATGCATTCGTAAGGGCGGAAGCCATGTATGATCATCGGGGCCCAACGCGCCGCTAGCCCCACGCGACGCCCCTTACCGCCTCGCGCGCCGCCGGACAAGGGGGCGCCGGCGATTTTTCCTCGGATTCATCATGCTCCTTTACGTCGCCGCAATGCGCATTGCGCTACGTCATTGCGTGAATCCGAGGCCATTTTGCGCGTTTCCCCGCCCGTCGATCTGCCGGCCTTGACCAGTCTGCGGTTTTTCGCCGCCGCGATGATCTTCGTGTTCCATCTGCGCGAGTTCGCTCCCGCCGACTGGCTCTATCGCATCGCGCCGGGAATGTACCACGGCGTTTCGTTCTTCTTCGTGCTGTCCGGCTTCGTGCTGACCCACGCCCATCTCGGCCGCCCGATCGACGCCGGGCGCTTCTACCTCGCCCGCCTCGCCCGCATCGCGCCGCTGCATCTGGCGAGCCTGGCGCTGCTGCTGGCCGTGCTGCCGCTGCCCGCCGCGCGCGGCCAGAACCTCGGCGCGGCCGAATCGGTGCTGTCCTTCGTCCTCAAGACCTCGATGCTCGACGCCTGGGCGCCGACCCGCGCGCTGCTGCAATCCTGGAACAATGTCTCGTGGTCGATTTCGGTGGAGATCGCCTTCTACGCCGCCTTTCCGCTTCTGCTGCCGGCGATGCGGCGCTGGCCGGCGCGCACGCTCGCCGCCGTCGCGGCGCTGTCGCTCGGCGTGCTCGCGGCCGGCGCCCTCGCCGGGCTGCCGCTGTTCTCGCTCGACCGCGACGCGCTGAGCCTGTTCAATCTCGGCTCCTGCTTTCCCCCGGCGCGCGCGTTCGAGTTCGCGCTCGGCATGGCGTGCCGGCTGGCCTGGGGCCGCTGGCTGCAAAAGGCGTCGCTGTCGCCCGCCGCCTGGACGATCATCGAGGCCGTCGCGCTTTCCGCCGCGGCGGCGTGGCTGCTGTTCGCGGTCCCGGCGCTGCTGGCGGGCGGGGAGGGCGCGGCCTTCGTCTGGATGCGGGCGGCCGGCTCGTGCTGGCTGTTCGCGCTGCTGCTGGCGGCGCTGGCGGGCGGGCGGGGCGCGTTCGGCCGCGCGCTGGCGCTGCGGCCGCTGGCGGCGCTCGGCGAGGCGAGTTTCGCCTTCTATATGGCGCACATGATCGTGATGCGGGCGCTGCGCTATCATTTCGGCGCGGGGCCGGGCGCGTTGTCCGCCCTCGCGTTGTCGCTGGCGCTGGCGTTCCTGCTGCATCACGCGGTCGAAATCCCGCTGCGCCGGCGCATCCTGGCGCTGCGCGCGCCGGGCTTGGCGCCGGCGGCCAAGCTGGCGGCGTGGTCGCCGCGATCTTAACCCCATCGGCGTCAGCGGGCGGGAACCCGCCTCGTCATGGAATTGTATTATTGTTTGCGGCGCCGCGCGCTGATATGCACCCGCCGCGCCGGGAGCGGACGGCGTGACGGCGTGGAGTGCGGCATGCAAGGCAAGATGAAGATCCTGGCGGGCAATTCCAACCCGCAGATCGCCGAAGCCATCGCCGCCTATCTCGGGGAGCCGTTGACCCGCTGCCATGTCCGGCGCTTCGCCGACATGGAGGTGTTCGTCGAAATTCTGGAGAACGTGCGCGGCCGCGACGCCTTCATCGTGCAATCGACCTCCTATCCCACCAACGACAATCTGATGGAGCTGTTGATCATGTGCGACGCGCTGCGGCGCGCCTCGGCGCATCGCATCACGGCGGTGATCCCTTATT
>JAGWRL010000344.1 GCA_028876585.1 Pseudomonadota bacterium
AATCCCGCGCGTCGTGGTGCCGCCGCGCACGGTCTATAGCGAGCAGCTCGCGGGGATGTTGCTGATCCGGATCACCCGCTTCAATCGCGGCACCGCGACCGGATTCGCAGCCCCGATCGAACAGGCGCTGGCCGGACCCACCGCGCCCGACGGGATCGTGCTCGATCTGCGCGGCGATCCCGGCGGCCTGCTGGACGAGGCAGTGACTGTGGCGGACGGGCTGCTGGGCGCGGGCGTGGTGGTGCGGACCGAGGGGCGCGACCCGAAAGCCTCGGCGATCTGGCGGTCCACGCCGGGGGAACTGGCGGCCGGGCTGCCGGTGGTCGTGCTGGTCGATGGGCGGACGGCGAGTGCGGCCGAGATTCTCGCCGGCGCGCTGGCCGATCGCGGGCGGGCAGTGGTGGTGGGCAGCGCGACCTTCGGCAAGGGGCTGGTGCAGACTTTCACCCGGCTGCCGGGCGGGGGGGAATTGTTCGTGACCTGGAGCCGGGTGCTGGCGCCACGCGGCTGGCCGCTGCAGGGGCTGGGGGTGATGCCGCAAATCTGCACCAGCCTCGGCGTGCCGGCGGTGGAGCGGGACCTGGCGGCGCTGGATCGGGGCGAGCAGCCGCTTTATGCCGATCTGGTGCGCGCGCGGACCCTGCGTGCCCCGGTGCCGCCGGCGGAAATGATGGCGGTGCGCGGCACCTGTCCGCCGGCGGTGGGCCAGGAACTGGACCTGGAGGTCGCGCATTATCTGATCGAGCATCCTGCGGCCTATGCGGCGGCGCTGCTGCCGCCGCTGCGCGAGCCGCTGTCGGGACCGATCGCCGCCCCGCCGTGATCGGCCCCCCCAAGGGCAAGGTCCGGGGCAAAGTCCGGGGCAAAGTCCGGGGCAAGGTTCATGGACACGTCACGGAGCGGTTGCTAGAAGCCCGGCGGTCGGCGGATTCCGGCCCCGCGCCGCCGCACCTGCCCCCATCTGGATGGCCCCGCCATGAAGATCGTCGCTTGCAACAGCAACCGTCCGCTGGCCGAGGCGGTGGCCGCCGTGCTCAATCTGCCGCTGACCCGCGCTTCCGTCCGCCGCTTCGCGGATATGGAAGTATTCGTCGAGATCCACGAGAACGTCCGCGGCGAGGACGTGTTCGTGATCCAATCGACCTCCTACCCCGCCAACGACAACCTGATGGAGCTGCTGATCGCGCTGGATGCGCTGCGGCGGGCTTCGGCGCGGCGGGTGACGGCGGTGATTCCCTATTTCGGCTATGCGCGGCAAGATCGGAAATCCGGCTCGCGCACGCCGATTTCCGCCAAGCTGGTGGCCAATCTGATCACCGAAGCCGGCGCCAACCGGGTGCTGACGATGGATCTGCACGCCGACCAGATCCAGGGGTTCTTCGATATTCCGGTGGATAATCTCTACGCCGCGCCGCTGTTTTCACGCGACATCAAGGAACGCTACGCCGGGCGGGACCTGATGATCGTCTCGCCCGACGTGGGCGGCGTGGTGCGGGCGCGCGCGGTGGCGACACGGCTCAACTGCGACCTCGCCATCATCGACAAGCGGCGCGAGCGTGCCGGCATCTCCGAGGTGATGAACGTGATCGGCGATGTCTCCGGCCGCGACTGCATCCTGCTCGACGACATCGTCGATTCGGGCGGCACGCTGTGCAACGCGGCGGTGGCACTGATCGCGCAGGGGGCACGCTCGGTCGGCGTGTATGTCACGCACGGCGTGCTGTCGGGCGGCGCGGTGGCGCGCATCGCCGCCTCCAACCTGAGCGAACTGGTGCTGACCGACACCATCGCCCCGACCGAGGCGGTGCGCCAGGCCCGCAACATCCGCGTCGTCACCATCGCGCCGCTGATCGGCGAGGCGATCGCCCGCATCTACAAGGAAGAAAGCGTGTCGAGCCTGTTCGATTGAGGCGGCCTCAGCGCTCCACCCGCCACACCGACCTGTCGCTCCAGCCGCGCAGCGCCGCCGACGCCCATGAAATCGACTTGTCGGCGTGGCACGTGTTGCAGGCGTTGGGGATTTTGAGCCGCTCGCCCTCTTCCGGGTAGACGAAGCGGAACGTGTGGCTGCGCACGTTCACGTCGGCCAGCGTCTGCGCGATCTTCGGCATGTGGCAGGCGACGCATTGGCTGCCGGCGCTGTCGGCGGAATGGTGCGTATGTGCCTCGATCGAGACGGCGTGCGGGCCGTTCTGCGTGTTCGGCCCGTGGCAGGAAAGGCACATGGCGTTGCCGGGCGCGCGCAGCATGGCGTTGTTGTCCGAGCCGTGCGGATCGTGGCAGTTGAAACAGGCGACGCCGCGCGCATACATCAGGCTCTGCACGAAATCGTTGCCCTGCATGCGGTTCTTGTGCGCCGTGCCGTCGGCGAAATGGGTGAACGTCGTCTCGCCGAGCTTGTGGTCCTCAAGCTGCCAGAAATCGGCGAGGTTGAGCCCGACGTGATAGCCCACCGGCCAATCGTAATATTTGCCGCCGATCGGATTGCCGGGCGGCCGGCCCTGCGAATGGCACTGGACGCAGACGTCGTTGGCGTGGACGTAATCGAGCCGCGCCGGGTCGATGATCGTGGCGCGCACGGGATTGGCGACATGGGCGCTGCCCGGCCCGTGGCAACGTTCGCAGCCGACGTTCCACTCCGTCGGCTTCTTGGTGGCGATGTCGTAGTTGACGGAATGGCAGCCGTCGCACAGCGGCCCGGTCGGGCGCTGCATGTTGTCGGGCGGGTATAGCGGCGCCCACCAATCGCCGGTGAGGGGCACGAAATACTTGCGCCAGATCTTGTAGGTCGCGTCCCATTGCGCCGGCAGCGGGAAATAATCATCGCCGACCTGCTTGAAATAGCGCTGTTTCCACTTGCCGCCGTAGATGAAGGCGACGTCGTCCTTGGTGAAGGTCAACAGCGGGTCCGGTTTCGAGAAATCGGGCAGCAGCGCGTCGGGATGGGCCTTGGGGTCGAGCACGACATTGGCCATGCGCGTTTTCTTCCAGCGCTCGAAAATGTCGCGGTGGCAGGATTGGCAGGCCTGCGAGCCGACATAATGCGCGCCGGCGACGGAAGCCTCCTGCTGCGGTGGGCTGAGCGCGGCGATCTCGGGCAGATGGCGCAGGAAGGCGACGATCTTCCACAGGTCCGCATCCGGCATCGACCAGGCGGGCATGCCGGTGTTGCGGATGCCATTGCGGATGAAATAGAACAATTCGCCGTCGCTCAGGGACGCGACGGGCAGCGCATGCAACTGCGGCGGGCGCGGATAGAGGCCGGCGCCGATCTCCGTCTTGCCGCCGCCGTCATAGCCGTGACAGGTCTGGCACTTCTGCTGAAACAGGTCGTGCCCGGCGGCGATGGCGGAGGCGTCGCCCGCCAGCGGATTGGCGCGCGTCTTGTCGGCCTCAGGCACGCTGGCGCGCAACAGCCACGAGGCGACCGCCACCTCGACAGCGGGCGGCTCGCGTCGCGCGCTCGCCAGGCCGGGAAGGAAGGCGCGGAACGCCAGCACCGAGGCGATTGCGACAACGACGATGGCGAGTAGCCAGATCGAGATTTTCCGGCCCGCTCGCATGGCGTCGCTCCCTATTTCGCCGGCTCCTGGCCTTCGACCGCCGGCGCGAACAGGTTATGCGGCTTGTCGAGCCCGCGCAATTCAAACGCGCCCAGGCTCGGCAATTCACTGCAATAGCCGTAGGCGCAGGCGAAATCGTCGGAGACGATCAGCGGCAGGTCGCGCGCCTTGGCGACGCTCTCGATTCGGCTGACCAGATTGACCGCCGGACCGATCACCGTGAAATCGACCCGGTCGACCGAGCCGATATTGCCATAGGTCACCTCGCCGAAATGCAGCGCGATCACCAATCGCAGCGGCGCCTCGCCCGGCAGGGTCGGCCGCAACGCCAGCGCGGCCAGCGTCTCGCGCGCGGCGGCGAGCGCGCTTTGCGCGGCCGCGCGCGCCTGCTCCGGCCGCTCGGCCGGGAAGATCGCCAGCAGCCCGTCGCCGACGAATTTCAATATCTCGCCGCCGTGGGTGGCGATCGCCTGCGCCTGCAAGTCGAACAGTTCGTTCAGCGTCGCGATCACATGCCCGCTCGGCGCGTGGTCCGACAAAGCGGTGAAGCCGCGCAGGTCCGACGACCAGATCGCCGCGCTGATCTCTTCGCCGCTGCCGCGCTGGATTTTCCCCGCCAGCACCCGCGGCCCGGTCTGCGCGCCGAGATAGGCGGCGAGCACATTCTCGGCGATCTGGCGCTGGCTGCGCATGTCGGCGATCAGCGCGATCTCGTGGCTAAAGCCGGTCATCACGTCGATCTCGGCCTGGCGGAAACCGCCCGGCGCATCGGAGACGTAAGTCATCACATGCGCCTCGAAGCCGAACGGGCTCTCGACCGGAAACACCAGATAATCCGTGCCGCCGCGCGCCTTCAGGTCCGCCAGGATCGACAGGTCGAAATCGGCCCCGTCGCCTTCGAGCCGGCGGCGGATGGTGCGGCCCTCGTTGCGCGCCTGCACGACGGGATTGTCGGAGGTCGGCACGATGTCGAGCACCTCGTGCTTGATCATGATCTTGCGCGTCTCGGCTTCGTCCTTCCACCAATGATAGGTCGCGCCGATGAATTGGGGATGCAGCGTCGAGGTGTTGACGCCGACGCGCAGCAGGCTGATGCCGGCCGCCGTCAGCCGCCACGAATATTCGTCGATCACCTTGGCGAAGGAGACCTCGCGCCGCGCCGCGCCGCGCAACCAGCGCGCCACCCCGTCGAGCGTCTCGAATTGCGGCCGCTCCGATTCGGGCGTGCGCACCATCGTCGTGACGACGGTCGCCAGCGTGAGTTTGGAGACCGCCGCCATCAGCCAAATCGCTTGAGGGCGCGGCCGAACTTGTCGAACATCTCGTCGATCTCGGCCGGGGTGATGATCAGCGGCGGGCAGAACGCGATCACGTCGCCGATGGCGCGGATGATCAGGCCTTCCTCGTGGCAGAGTTCGGCGAGCCGCGCGCCGCACGAACCCGGCGGATCGAACGGCGCCTTGCTCGCCTTGTCGGCGACGAATTCCAGCGCGCCGACCAGCCCGACGCCGCGCGCTTCGCCAACCAGCGGATGCGAGGCGAAGCCGCGCAGCCGCTCCTGAAACTGCGGCGCCATCCGCCGCGCCGCCCCGACCAGATCCTTCTCCTCGATGATGTCGAGGTTCTCCAGCGCCACCGCCGTGCCGACGGGATGCCCGCTCGCCGTGAAGCCATGCGCGAACACGCCGATCTTGGCCGAATTGTCGGCCAGCGTCTGATAGACCTTGTCGGTGAACAGGATCGCGCTGAGCGGGAAATAGCTCGACGTGATCGCCTTCGACACGACCATGAAATCGGGCTGGATATTGTAGGTCTGGCAACCGAACATCGCGCCGGTGCGGCCGAAGCCGGTGATGACCTCGTCCGCCACCACTAGC
>JAGWRL010000345.1 GCA_028876585.1 Pseudomonadota bacterium
CTTCCTGCGCGATCCGCATCCGAAAATGCCGGATATGGAGCTGTCGCGCAGCGAGTCGGCCGATCTCGCCGCTTATATCGCAAGCCTGAAGAGATAGCCGGTCACGCGACGGCCGATTGCTCCATCTCGATGGCGAAGATGCGATGCAGGTCCGCCGCGGCCGTCGGCTTGCCGAACAGCCAGCCCTGCCCCTCCGACGGCACGCCGAGCGCGCGGGCGCGCTCCAGCTGATCGGTCGTCTCGACGCCTTCGAACGTCACCCTCATGCCGAGATGGGAACTTAGCCGCGCGATATTGGCGACCAGAACGTCGGCCTTGCGGCTCTTGCCGAGTTGCTGGGTGAAGCTCTTGTCGATCTTCACCTTGTCGAGCGGCAGACGCATCAAATGGCTGAGGCTGGAATAGCCGGTGCCGAAATCGTCGAGCGCGATGCGCACGCCCTGTTCGCGCAGGGTCTCCAGCGTGCGATTGACCGCGTCGCCCGCCGCCAGCGCCGCCGTTTCGGTGATTTCCAATTCCAGCCGCGTGGCGTCGAGACCGGAACTGCTCAGCGCCCGGCGCACGCTTTCGACGACGGTGTCCATCTGCCGCGTCGACACATTGACGCCGACGCGCACCGATTGCGGCCAGCGCACAGCGTCGGCGCAGGCCCGATGCAGCGCCCAGGCGCCGAAGGCGTTCATCAGGTTGAGGTCTTCCAGCACCGGCACGAACAAGGCGGGAGAGACGGCGCCGCGGGTGGGATGGTTCCAGCGCGCCAGCGCCTCGAAACTCACCAGTTTGCCCGATTCCATATCGACGATCGGCTGATAGTACAGTTCGAAGCTGCGCGAGGCGAGCGCGGCCTGCAAATCGAGTTCGAGCAACCGGCGCCCCTGCGCCTCCTCGCTCATCGACACCTCGTAGAGGCGGCAGGCGCCCCGGCTTTCGCGCTTGGCCGAATACAGCGCCATGTCGGCCTGTTGCAGCAGCGTCTCCATGCTGATCGCGGCGCCGACGCAGATCGCGGCGCCGACGCTCGCCCCCACCACCACCTCGGCGCCTTCGATCCAGATCGGACGCGACAATTCGCGGATCACGTTGTCGGCGAACCGGCAGGTCCCGGCGTCGTCGCCGCCAGTGCGTAGGATCACGAATTCGTCGCCGCCCCAGCGCGACACATAGGCCCCTTGCGCGACGTCGCGCAGCCGGCGCGCCGATTCCTCCAGCACCCGGTCGCCGAATTTGTGGCCGAGCGTGTCGTTGATCTGCTTGAAACCGTCGAGATCGAGGAACAGCGCTTCGGTGCGGGTTTCGCCGCCGCGCGCCGCCGCGAGCGTCTCGGCGAGCCGCGCCTCGAACGAGCGCCGATTCGGCAGGCCGGTCATCGGATCGAACCGCGCCGCGACGTCGAGCGCCTCGCGCGCGCGGCGCTGGTCGGTCACGTCCTGCGCCACCAGCACCCAGCCGCCCGCGTCATGGCGTTTGAGCGTCAGGTCGTGCACGCGGCCGTTCAGGCCGGGAAGTTCGAGCCGCGCCAGACTGTCGGGCGCGCGGGTCTCATCGAACGCCGCCAGCAGCTTCTCGGCGTGCGCCGCGTCGATCGAGCCGCGCCGGCGGGCGAGGCGGACGATGGCGCTGAAGCGCGCGCCCTGCAACGGCCGCGCGCCCGACAGGCCAAAACTTTCCGAAAGCTCGGCGTTGGAGACGACGATCCGCAGGTCGCTGTCGATCATGCACATGCCGTGCGACATATTGTCGATGGCGAAGCGAAACCGCGTCGCAACCGTATCGGAGCGGCGGCGGTAGCTCATTTCGGAAATCAGGATCTTGCGCAACCGCCCGGCGGAATTGTAAATGTGCCAGGCCAATACGATCTGCGTCACCGCCGCAAAGTAAAAATAGCCGCCGCGCAAGGCGAACGCCGCCGTGACGGGCGCGATGATTGCCGCCGTATGCAGTTTGACGACCTTCTCCACCGCGAACGACCGCAAGGCGATGCCCATGCTGTTGATGATGGAGACGATCAACGTGATGGTCAGAACAAACGGGTCGTTCGAATAGCCGAACGCCCAGAACGTCAAGGCGCCGCTGCAAAACAAATAGACCAGCGCGCTGGAAGTGAAAGCAAAGTCGTACCAGTTGCGCCGGCGCCAGCGGCGTTGTCTTGCGATCGCGATGCGCAGACTGGCGCTGGCGATGGCGGCGAACGCCAACATCAGCGGCGCGAGCGCGTCGGTTATCCGCCAGCAGAGAAACGCCACCGCCGCCATGATCGTCGCGCCCGCGATCAGCGAGGCGGCGTCGGCGTAAAGCGCGTCCGTCAGGAGTTTCTGCGCTTCTTGCGGGAAGGTTTCTTCTTCCAGTTGAAGTGTCTTGCTTCTCGGCATTTTCGCGGGTCTTTCGATCCTGTCTTGGGCAAGCTAGAGTGAAAAAATTAACGTGGGGTATGAACGCAATACCGTTTCTTTTCGCATTAAGTCTCTCAGCGCTGCGTGACGTTTTCGTAATTTCTTCGTGAGAAAATCCAGTTCCATTGAGTAATGGATGTTGCTTTGCCTCCGCACGACATTTCCCACCTGCCGCGTCAGCAGATCGAACCGCAAGTGCTGGCCTCGCTCGCCAGACGCGATTTCGCCCACGCCCACGCGCGGGCGCCGGGCTTCGCGCGTTGGAGCGATTTCGACGAATTCCGCCAGGAACGCGACGCGCTGTATCTGGGCTATGGCGTCTCCGGCGTCACCGCGCGCATCCAGCGCGTGCCGTTTGAAGCCTTTGAACGTTGGGCGAAGCTGACCGGCGCGCCGGTCGATCTCAACGGGCTCGACGAATTCGCCGCGCATTGGCGCTGGCGAGCCAGCCATCCCTTGGCGCCGGTCACCGGACGGTTCGGCGCGCCCGGCGATCCCGAGCGCAACGCGGTCGCCGTGGCGGGCCTTCAGACGGTGTGGATCCGCCCCGAGGTTTATGTGCGCTGGCGCGATGAATTCGCCCGCTCGGGACTATTCGCCGCGCCGGACGTCGATGTCTACGCGGCGCATGTGGTGGATTGCAGCATCGCCTCCGCGCGCCGCCCGGTCCGGCGTCCCGCGCTCAATTCGGCCAGCAGATCGCAGCCGTTCGACGACAAACCGTAGAGCGCCGCCTGCTCGGCCGGCGTCGAGCGCACGAACGGGTAGCGCGCGCGGGTGGCGTTCCATTGCGCCTTGCAATCATAGGCCATCAGCGCGTGCGGGCGCGTCAGCGGCGGGAACGGCCGCGGGGTCGACCAGCGCACCGCGCCATACATGCGCTTGAACGCGAGTTGATATTCGGCGCGGCAGGTCGCGGTGATGAAATCGGCGTTGAAATAGTCCTCGGCGAGGAAGGCGCTGCGCATCGTGACATAGGGCAGGAACGGATAGGCGCGGGTGAATTCGAGCCGGCTCACCTGTCGCGTGGCGTCGATGACGAGATCGCCGCCCGCCAATTTCGGCTCCAGGACGTCAGGGAAGCTGCGCGTGACCGGCAGCACGTGATCGGGGCGCGAGGCGACATGCAGGCGGATGGAACTCGCCAGCGCGCCGTCGATGTAGACAGCGATCAACCAGGCGTTCGGGCGATCATCGTCGGGATCGGTGAAAATCCCGCTGTCGTTGGGTTCAATAAATCCTTCGCGCGCATAACCCTCATATCGCATCCGAAAGATGGCCTGCTTTTCCTCCGCCGTGTCGGCGCGACGATATTCCACGCGTTGCAACAGACTTGCGACGCGGGTCGCAAACGTCGACGTTTCGCCCATATCAAGCACGTAGACAGGCCCCCCGGCCGATAACATTACATTGCGCAAGTATGCATTTTAGCGATTTGGACGCTAGGGGCGTTCATAGAATTTTAGCCATATTCGCACGCATAGGGTTAACAACGCGGCGCGGCTCACGCCAATGTCAGATCCTTCATCGGCGCCACGTCGGGCGTGCCGGGGAACACCGTTTCGGCCAGTCGCGAGGCCGACAGGCCGAGATGGTCGGCCAGCACGCCTTTCAGCACCGCGCGCAGGTCGGTCGTCGGTTTTAGATCGCGGTTCTCGTGGAGTTGGGCCGGCTTGAGCCCCGGCCAGTCCGCCAGAACCCGGCCGCCCGCCACCGCCCCGCCGGCCAGAAACGCCGCCGAGGCCACGCCATGATCGCAGCCGCTGGCGCCGTTGACTTGCGCGGTGCGGCCGAATTCGGTCGCCGCGACGATCACCGTCTGATCCCACGCCGGCCCGAGCGTGCGCTCGAATTCCGCCAGCGCGTCGTCGAGGCCGCCGAGCAGCGTCGCCAGCCGCCCGGTCGCGCCGCCCTCGGCGAC
>JAGWRL010000346.1 GCA_028876585.1 Pseudomonadota bacterium
AAGTCGCTCAACGAGATCAAGGAAGTGCTGGCGCAGATGGGCCTGCACCTCGGCATGGAAGTCACCGGCTGGCCGCCAGAGAACATCGAAGAGCTCGCCAAGCGCTTCGAGGAACATTATTGAGGAAGGCAATAGGCAATAGGCAGTGGGACTGCCGCCTCTTACTGCCTACTGCCCACTGCCTACTGCCTACTGCCTCATATAAACCAGACCGCTCGTACCTTGGCACGGCGAGCGGTATAATCAGGAGAGCCCCCCATGTATCACGGCCGCGCAAAACGCCGTTTCAACCGCACGTCCGAGCACCGCAAAGCCATGTTCGCGAACATGGCGCAGGCGCTCATCAAGCACGAGCAGATCGTCACCACGCTGCCCAAGGCCAAGGATCTGCGCCCCGTCGTGGAAAAGCTGGTCACGCTCGGCAAGCGCGGCGGCCTGCACGCCCGCCGCATCGCGATCTCGCGCCTGCGCGACGCCGAACTCGTGGCCAAGCTGATCGACGTGATCGGGCCGCGCTATAAGGACCGCAACGGCGGTTACCTGCGCATCATGAAGGCGGGCTTCCGTCAGGGCGACAACGCCGCGATGGCGGTGATCGAATTCGTCGACCGCGACGTCGAGGCCAAGGGCAAGGATTCCGGCCCGGTCATGGCGCGCGAAGAGGCGGCGGTCGCGGCGGCCTGATCGCGCTTGCGCATGGATGCAAAGCGGCGCCTTCGGGCGCCGTTTTCATTTGGCGCCGGTCTCATTTGGCGCCGGTCTTGCGCCGCCAGGCCCAAGCGAAACCCCAGTGTTTCAGGAGGGCACAAATGGCGGAGCGCCGCGCTAGAACGAGACAACGCACGTTCCTCAACGGGCGCCTGACGTCGCGCAACGGCCAATCCAGCGAGGATTGCCTGGTGCGTGATCTGAGCGCTTCCGGCGCGCGGATCGAATTGCCGCACCCACACGCGCCGGAGACGTTCGAACTCGCGATCCCCTCGCGCGGCCTGCGCGCCAGCGCCAGAGTGACGTGGCGGCGCGGCGCGCGGCTCGGCGTAACGCTGACGGCCGCCGCTGCGGCGCCCGCCGCCATCGCCGCGCCCGACGACCAGCGCTATTGAGCGCGGCTCAACTCTCGGGAATGTTCTCCTTGAAGATCGCGTGCACGCGCAGCGGGTGCGGCGCGACGACGAGGCCGCGCGCGGCGTTCTCCAGCACAGCCACCGCCTCGCGCGCCTCGACGCGCGCGTTCTGATCGATCACCGCGTCGAGCGTCGCGTCGAGCAGCAGCAGGCGGTTCCCGGCGGTGATGTCGTGCGCGATGAAGGTCACCGCGCGCTCGCGGCCGCGCTCCTTCAGCGCGCGCGCGATCCCCGAGGTGCCGCCGCCGATATTGTAAATGCCGACGAGGCCGGGGTGGGCGTCGAGCGCCTGACCGGCCTCGACATAGGCGCGCTCGGCATCGTCCTTCATCTCGCGCAGATCGACGATGCGCAGGTTGGGCGCCTCCTCGGCGATGAGATGGCGGAACCCCATCTCGCGCTCCTCATGGCCGCGATAGCTGAGCGAACCCGCGAACAGCGCCACCTCGGCCGGCCGGTCCGCGCCCAGGAAACGGCGCATCAGATGGCCGGCGAGCCGGCCGGCGGCGCGGTTGTCGACGCCGATATAAGCGACGCGCGGGACATAGAGGATGTCGGAGGCGAGCGTCGCCACCGCGACGCCGCTGGCGGCGAGCGCGCGGATCGCCTCGCGCACGGTGGGATGGTCGAGCGCGACGACGCCGACCCCGTCGCTGCGGCCGCGATAATCGAGCAGCGCGGCGGCTAGCGTATCCGGATTGAAACCCTCGATGGCGGCGACGCGCACCGCAAGGCCGGGGCGGGCCTGCGCCTCCAACTCCCTGCGCAGATTGAGGATAAACGGATTGCCGCCGGCCGGCAGCGCGAAATCGAGCCGCAGCGCCGCGCCGTCGGCGGCGGCCTCGGCGCTGGCGGGGAGATAGCCGAGCCGGCGCGCGCTTTCGGTGACGAGCAGGCGGGTGCGCTCGCGCACGCCGGCGCGATGGTTGAGCACGCGATCGACGGTGGCGACCGAGACGCCCGCCTCTTTTGCGACGTCATTGACCGTGTAGCGCAAGCCGGCCTCCGCCCTCCCGATGCGATTCGATGTCTCGCTTCGCCTCAATACATCAATTCACATCATTTCTACAAGATTGCGTGAGCGGGCTTGGCGTTCACGCGCAGATTGTCGTGAGAATGAGGGGCTTTGCCCGCGACCACGTTGACGAAACCCGCATTTCGTGTCAATTCGCCTCAAATCAACGACCCGCCGATGCGGGCGCGGCGGGGAGGGAGTCATGGGCGAGGCCTTTCGGCCCGATGTCGAGATACGCGCCCGCGGCGGCCGGATCGGCTGCGTCGGCGCCGGCATGATCATGGCCGAGTGCCATCTCGCCGCCTACAGCCAAGCCGGCTTCCCCGTCGTCGCCATCGCCTCGCGCAACCGCGCCAATGCGGCGAAGGTCGCCGAACGCTGGGGCCTGCCGAAGGTGCACGACACGCCCGAGGCGTTGATCGCGGACCCGCAAATCGAGATCGTCGACATCGCCTATCCCCCCGACTTGCAGCCGGCGCTGATCCGGCTGGCGCTGAAGCAGCCGCATGTGAAGGCGGTGCTGGCGCAAAAGCCGCTGGCTTTGTCGCTCGACGAGGCGGTCGCCCTGCGCGACGAAGCGGCGGCGGCGGGGAAAATCCTCTCCGTCAACCAGAACATGCGCTACGACCAATCGATGCGCGTCGCCAAGCAGATCCTCGAAAGCGGCGCGCTGGGCGAGATCGTGTTCGCCGAGATCGACATGCACGCGATCCCGCACTGGCAGGGGTTTCTCGCCGGCTACGACCGGCTGACGCTCGCCAACATGAGCGTGCATCATCTCGACGTGCTGCGCTATCTCCTGGGCGATCCCGAGACGATCACGACGCTGACGCGCAGCGACCCGCGCACGGCATTCGCCCACAAGGACGGCATCACCATTTCGACGCTGACCTTTCCCTCCGGCGCGATGGCGGTGTCGCTGGAGGATGTCTGGTCGGGGCCAAGGCGGGCCGGCTACCGCGACGATCAATATATCGGCTGGCGGATCGAGGGGACCGACGGCGTCGCCAAGGGCACGATCGGCTGGCCGACCGGCGCCGCCTCGACGCTGACCTACGCCTCGACGCGGACCACCGGCGGCGAGTGGGTGACGCCGAGCTGGGACACGATGTGGTTTCCGCACGCCTTCATCGGCGTGATGGAGCAATTGCAATATGCGGTGCAGAGCGGCGAGCCGCCGGCGCTTTCGGTCGCCGACAACGTCAAGACGATGGCGCTGGTCGAGGCCGGCTATCGCTCGATGACGCAAGCGCGCACGGTGCGGCTCAGCGAAATATCAATCCAAGGCCACGGAGGACGCGCATCATGATGCAGGCGGGCATTTTCACCGGCTATTTCCCCTATGGCCTGAAGGAGACGGCGCAGAAAATCCGCGCGCTCGACTTCAACACCGTGCAGCTCGACCTGCATTTCAAGGACATCGACCTCGGCCCCGGGGAGATCACGCGCGAGAAGGCGAAGGAGGTGCGGGATGTGTTCCGCAACCACAATCTGCCGATCTGCTGCATCTCGGGCTACACCAACATCGTGCATCCCGATCCGGCCGAGCGGGCGCGCCGCGTCGGCTATCTCAAGGAGATCATCCGCCACGCGCGCGATTTCGGCACGCCTTATGTGATCTCCGAGACCGGCACGTTCAACACGGAGTCGGATTGGGCGCCTCACCCCAAGAACAAGACCGAAGAAGGGTTCGCCGATTGCCGGCGCGTGATCGCCGATCTGGCGCAGACCGCCTACGACCACGGCGCGGTGTTCCTGCTGGAGACCTATGTCAACAATGTCGTCGGCTCGGTCGAAGAGACGGTGCGCATGTTCGCGCAGGTCGATCACCCCGGCCTCGGGCTGCTGATGGACCCCACCAACTATTTCGAGACGCACAACATCGACCGGATGGATCAGATCCTCAATCAGGTGTTCGACACGTTGAGCGACAAGATCCGCATCGGCCACGCCAAGGACGTCAAACGCTCGGGCGCCGACAAGTCGGAGAAACACGCCGACATCGGCGACGCCGACGCGCTGGAAAGCCACACCTTCCGTGGCGTGGGCGAGATCGAACTGCCGGCGCCGGGACTGGGCAGCCTCAACTACGATCTCTATCTGCGCCGGCTGGCCGAGAAACACCCCAACATCCCCGTCATCATCGAACACCTGTCCGAGGACGACGTGCCGCGCGCGAAGAAATTCCTCGACGGCAAATTCCGCGCGAACGGTCTTTGATGGTCGAACTGTTCGGCCAAAGGCTGAGCAAGCGCGAGGTCGACGCCCGCGCCGGCCTGCTGGCGCAATTCGCCGGCGTGCGCTTGCTGACGCTCGCCGACGGGGTCGAGCGCGGCGTGCGCGCGCTGGAGTTCCGCACCGGCGGCGGGCTGCGCTTCACGGTGCTGATCGACCGCGCGTTCGACATCGGCGAATGCGAGTTCAGGGGCCAGGCGCTCGGCTGGCAATCGCCGACCGGCTTCCGCCATCCCGGCCTGATCGATTACGAGGGCGAGGGCGGGCTGTCGTTCGCGCGCTCGTTCTCCGGCCTATTGGTGACCTGCGGCCTCGACCACACGCTCGGGCCGACGCAATCGAGCGCCGACAATTACGGCTATCCCGGCCGCCAGAGCGTCAACCATTCGCTGCATGGCCGGTTGACGACCATCCCCGCGCAACTCGTCGGCTATGGCGAGAGCTGGCGCGGCGACGAATGCGTGTTGTGGGCGGAGGCGATCGTGCGCCAATCCGCGATGTTCGCCGAGGATCTGCACCTGCACCGCCGCATCGAGGCCGACGTCGGCGGCAACGAAATCCGCATCTCGGACCGCGTCGTCAACCACGGTTTTCGCCGCACGCCGCATATGTTCTTCTATCACGTCAATCTTGGCTATCCGCTGCTCGACGAAGGCGCGCGCTATCTGGCGCCGATCGAGGACGTGGTGTTCGCCGCCCACGCCGGCGAGGCCTATCGGCGGCAGAATGTCGGCTACCGCACCTGTCCCGCGCCCTCGGACGATTTCGTCGAGCAGGTCTGGCAGCACGAATGCGCGGCGGATGCGGCGGGAGAGACGCATGTCGCGCTGGTCAACGACCGGCTGGCGCTCGGCTTCGAGGTGACGACGCGCAAGGATCAACTGCCCTGTCTCTATCAATGGCAGGATTTCCAGTCCGGCCACTACGCGCTGGGGATCGAACCCTCGACCCATCATGTGCGCGGCGAGCCGTTCGCACGCGAGCGCGACGAGATGATCTGGTTGATGCACGACGAGGAGCGCCACTACGATGCGCGCTTCCGGGTGCTCGACGGCGCGGCCGCCATCGCGGCGGCGCAGGCGCGCATCACGGCGGCGGCGATGCAGCCGCAGCAGGACTTTCCCGAACCTTCGGGACGATTTAAGACATTGCCCAAGCGCTGAGGCGACGAGGACTTTCGAGGCTTGACATGACGATGGCGATGCAGGCGCAACGCGATTATTCGCTGGTGGGCGAAAGCACCCGCCGCGCGATCGAGGCGGGGCTGGTCTCGGCCGAATGGTATCATTCCGAGGTGCCGCGCAAGGTGATGAAGGAGCTGATGCAGCGCTCCGACGGGCCGGCGATCCGCGACACCATCCTGTGGCTCGGCCTGTTGTTGCTCAGCGGCGCCGGCGGCGTCTATTTCTGGGGCTCGTGGGCGTGCGTTCCGTTCTTCCTCGTCTATGGCGTGCTCTACGGCTCCGCCTGCGACTCGCGCTGGCACGAATGCAGCCACGGCACCGCGTTCAGGACGCCGTGGATGAACACCGTGGTTTATGAGATCGCCAGCTTCCAGGTGATGCGCAATCCCGTCACCTGGCGCTGGAGCCATGCGCGCCACCACACCGACACCATCATCGTCGGCCGCGACGCCGAGATCGCCGTGATGCGGCCGCCGGCTTTGTTCAAGCTCGCCGCCAACTATCTCGGCATCTTCGACGCCTGGTATTCGCTGCGCACGCTGCTGCGCAACGCGATGGGCGTATTGTCGCCCGACGAGAAGGATTACATCCCCGCCTCCGAGCAACCGAAGGCGATCTTCGCCGCGCGCTGGCACATCGCGATCTACGCGGCGACGCTCGTCGCGGCGCTGGCGATGCGCTCGTTCCTGCCGCTGATGCTGATCGGCCTGCCGCGTCTCTATGGTTGCTGGCACATGGTGATGGTTGGCCTGTTGCAGCACGGCGGGCTTGCAGACAACGTGCTCGACCACCGACTCAATTCGCGCACCGTCTATATGAATCCGATCAGCCGCTTCATTTACTGGAACATGAACTATCACGTCGAACATCATATGTTCCCGATGGTGCCGTTCCATGCGCTGCCGCGGCTGCATCAACTCATCAAGGGCGACCTGCCGCCGCCCAATCCGTCGATCCTGGCCGCCTATCGCGAGATGATTCCCGCGGTGCTCAAACAAATGCGCGATCCCAACTATTTCGTGCGCCGCGAGCTGCCGCCGACCGCGCGGCCCTATCGCGAGGATTTGCACGAGGCGGCGCTCGGGCTGCAATCGGTCGCCTGAAGCAGCGACGAGCGGGAGGAAAGCCAATGGCGCGCGCGAGACCGACAGTCGCTGATCTCAGGGCGATGAAGGGCAAGCGGCAACTAACGATGCTGCGCGTGCTGACGCTGGAGGAGGCGGAGGCGGCCGAGCGCGCCGGCGTCGACATGGTGTCGATCCCGCCGGCGTTGATGCTCGATTCCCGCTATCGCGACGCGGCGCCGAGCCTGTTCTCGATGCCGGGCGACAATTTCTACGAGATCGGCGCCACCGAGGATTTCCTGCGCTGGGCGTTCCCGCTCTACAAGGCGGGGGCCGACGCGCTCTATTGCAGCGCCAGCTACGCGACGGTGAAGGCGCTGGCCGACGAGAACATCCCCGTCGTCGGCCATGTCGGGTTGATCCCGTCGCGCGCGACCTGGACCGGCGGCTTCAAGGCGGTCGGCAAGACGGCGGAGCAGGCGCTGCAAATCCTCGCGGCGGTGCGCAAATACGAGGCCGCCGGCGCGTTCGGCGCCGAGATCGAAGTCGTGCCGGTCGAGGTGGCGCAAGAGATCAGCCAGCGCACGTCGTTGTTCATGATCTCGATGGGCGCGGGCGCCGGCTGCGACGCGCAATATCTGTTCGCCGATGACGTGCTCGGCCAGAACCGCGGCCACATGCCGCGCCATTCCAAGGTCTACCGCAATTTCGCCGCCGAGTTCGAGCGGTTGCAGGGCGAGCGGATCGCCGCGTTCCGCGAATATGTCGCCGATGTCGCGAGCGGCGCCTATCCCGAGCCGCGCCATGTGGTGCGCATGAACCCGCAAGAGTTCGCGGCGTTCATGCAACGCCTGGACGACGCCTGACGATTTGACAATCGGGCGTGATTTTTCGAGGATCGACGATAAGGCCGCCGCCGCGCCCAATCGCGGCCAGGAGGACGCGGGATGCGCAAGATCAAAGGGCCGGGGCTGTTCCTGGCGCAATTCACGCAAGATGCGCCGCCGCATAATTCGCTGCCCGCCATCGCCAAATGGGCGAGCGATTACGGCTACAAGGCGATTCAGATTCCGAGTTGGGACGCGCGCCTGTTCGATCTCGACAAGGCCTATGAGAGCGCGACCTATTGCGACGAGATCAAGGGCCAGCTCGCCGATCTCGGCGTCGAGATCAGCGAACTCTCGACCCATTTCCAGGGCCAAATGGTGTCGGTGCATCCCGCCTACGACGCCTTGTTTGACGGCCAGTGCCCGCCGCCCGTGCGCGGCGATCCGGAAAAGCGGCGCCATTGGGCGGCCGATCAGGTGCGCAAGGCCGCGACAGTGTCGCGCCGGCTGGGATTGAGCGAACATGTGAGCTTCACCGGCTCGCTGGCGTGGCCCTATTTCTACCCCTATCCGCAGCGCCCGGCCGGGTTGATCGAGGAATGTTTCGCCGAACAGGGCCGGCGCTGGAGGCCGATCCTCGACGTTTACGAGGACAATGGCGTCGATCTCTGTTTCGAGATTCACCCCAGCGAGGACGTGTTCGACGGCGATTCGTTCGACATGTTCCTCGATGCGGTCGGCGGCCACCGGCGCTGCAACATCAACTACGACGCCAGCCACTTCATCAAACAGGGCATGGACTATCTCGGCTTCATCGACGTCTATCACGATCGCATCAAGATGTTTCACGTCAAGGACGCCGAGTTCAATCCGACGCCGAAGCAGGGCTATCTCGGCGGCTACAAGCCGTGGTTGGAGCGCGCCGCGCGCGACCGCTCGCTCGGACACGGACAGGTGAATTTCAAGGCGATCTTCTCCAAGCTCGCGGCTTACGATTTCGCCGGCTGGGCGGTCTATGAGTGGGAATGCTGCCTGGAGCATCCGGAAGCGGCGGCGCGCCACGGCGCCAAATTCATCGCCGATCACATCATCGAGGTGACCGATCGCGTGTTCGACGATTTCGCCGCCACCGGCGCCGATCGCGCCACGAACCTCAAGCTGCTGGGGATCAAGGCTTGAGGGTGGACATTGGCGCGGCTTTGCGCGACGTTGAGCGCGGCCGGTAGAGCCGCAAATTGGGAGGAAGACATGAAATCCTGTTATATGAGCGGTGCAGCTTCGCTTAGCCTGATGCTGTTGGCGGCGGGCGGCGCGGCGGCGGCGGACAAATTTGTCGTCGGCGTCTCCAACACGCTGATCGGCAATGGCTGGCGCGAGGAGATGATCTGTTCGATCAAGGCGGAAGCCGAGGCTTCCGGCCTCGTCTCGAAGGTGATCGTCGCCAACCGCAACGGCGGCCCGTCGGAGCAGATCGCCGACATCCGCAATCTCATCTCCGCCGGCGCCAACGCCATCATCATCAATCCCAGCGACCGCGAGGCGCTGAACCCGGTGATCAAACAGGCGGCCGAGCGGGGCATCGTCGTGGTCGCGGTCGATCAGGCGGTCACCGCGCCGGAAGCCTATGTGCTGACCAACGATCAGGTCGATTACGCCAAGATCGGCGCCAAATGGTTGTTCGACAAGCTCGGCGGCAAGGGCTCGGTGGTCGAGATGCGCGGCATCGACGGCGTGCCGGCCGACGCCGACCGCCATCAGGGCTTCACCGAAGTCGCCAAGGCCTATCCCGACATCAAGGTGACGACGGTGTTCTCCGGCTGGGCGCTCAACAAGACGGCGCAGGTCACCAAGGACCTGCTCGCCTCAGGCAAGGAGATCGACGGCGTCTGGACCTCGGGCATCGATTCCACCGTGATCGACGCTTACAAGACCGCGGGCAAAAAATATGTGCCGGTGGTGGGCGCCGACAACAACGGCTTCATCGGCCAGCTCATCAACATGAAGGGCGACGGCGTCTCGGGCGCGGCGGTGTCGAACCCGCCGGCGGTCGGCGGCGCCGGCCTCGGGCTCGCGCTCGACGTGTTGCAGAAGAAGGCGCATCCCCACGCCGTCAAGATCACGCCGACGATCTGGGACAACGACAAGGACATGGACAAACTGAAGGCGGCCTACAATCCGAAGCTGGACCCCTTCTATTCGGTCGCCATCAACGTGCCGCCCTACACGCATTACACGCTGGATCAGATCATCGCCTGCAAAGGGCCTTGATTGAACGGCGTCATGCCTGACGCCGCGCCGGCGCTGAGCATCCGCGGCGTCGCCAAGAGTTTTGGCTCGGTGGTTGCGCTGCGCTCGGCCGATCTCGAAGTGCGGCCAGGCGAAATCCACGCGCTGATGGGCGCCAACGGCGCCGGCAAATCGACGCTGGTGAAGATCATCACCGGCGTCTATCCGGCCGATTCCGGGGCGATGACGGTTGCGGGCGCGCCGGCGCGGTTTCGCTCGCCGGCGGATGCGCGCCGCGCCGGCGTGGTCTCGGTCTATCAGGACCCGGCGATCGTGCCTGATCTGACCGTGGCGCAGAACATGCGGCTGGCGCGGGCGCCGATCGAGGCGGTGAAAGCGGCGATGCGCGAGCTCGGCATCGAGCGCGTCGATCTGCGCACGCCGGCGCGGCGGGTGGATTTCGCCATCCTTCGCTTGATTGATCTTGCCCGCGCGCTCGCCTCCGACCCGCGCGTTCTGATGCTGGACGAGATCACCGCCGCTTTGCCGGCCGATCTGTCGGAGCGCGTGTTCGCGGTGATGCGCGACCGGCGCCAACGCGGCGTCAGCGTGCTGTTCATCTCCCATCGCATGGCGGAGGTGACGGCGCTGTGCGACCGCGCGACGGTGCTGCGCGACGGCGTTACGGTCGGCGTGCTGCCCACGCGCGGCGCCGGCGACCGCATCGTTGATCTGATGCTGGGCAGCGAAGTCGCCAAGGCGGCGGCGGCGCCGGTCGCGCCGCGCACGCAGGCGCAAGCCGGCGGGCCGCCGGCGCTTGAAGTGAAAAGCCTCAGCTACGGCCACGCGCTCAACGGCGTGTCGTTCCAACTCGCGCGCGGCGAAGTGCTGGGGATCGCGGCGCTGGAGGGGCAGGGCCAGGAGGAGTTGTTTGATTGCATCGCCGGCGCGCGCCGCGCCGACGCCGGCGACGTCGCAGCGAACGGCGTCGTGTTGAAGCTGCGCCATCCCGCCGACGCGATCCGCGCCGGGCTCGTGCTGGTGCCGGCGAACCGGCTGATCTCGCTGCTGCCGCAGCGCTCGATTCAGGAGAACGTGGCGCTGGCGGCGTTCGGCCGCATGCGCGCCTGGGGGCCGATCGCGCTTGGCGCCGAGCGCGAGCGGGTCGGCCAGGCGGTGGCGAAGTTGCAGATCGACACGCGCGCGGCGGCGGAAGTGCGCCGTCTCAGCGGCGGCAACATGCAGAAGGTGGTGATCGCGCGCTGGATCGCCGCCGGCTTCAAGACGCTGCTGTGTTTCGATCCGACGCGCGGCATTGACATCGGCACCAAGCGGCAGATCTACGCGCTGTTGCGCGAGGTGGCGGAGCAGGGCGCCTCGGTGTTGCTGTTCACCTCGGAACTGCCGGAGATCCGGCTCGCCTGCGACCGCGCTCTGGTGTTGTTCGGCGGCCGCATCGCGGCGGAAATGCCGGCCGCGGCGGCGAGCGAAGCGGCGCTGCTGCGCGCCGCGCACGGCCTCACCGGGGCGGCGTCGTGAGCGCGGGCGTCTGGCTGCGCGCGCTGGCGATGCCGGCGTTGCTGGCGCTGGCGCTGGCGTTGACCAAACTCGCGCACCCGAGCTTCGGCGCGTTCGACATTCAATCCTTGGCGCTCGGCGCGCTGCCGCTGGCGCTCGCGGCCGCCGCGCAGGCGATCGTCGTCATCAGCGGCGGCATCGATCTTTCGATCGGCGCGCAGATCGCCATCGCCAACGTGCTGTCGGCGAGCCTGATGCAGCACGCCAGCTTCGGCCAATCGTTGCTGATCTCGGCGGGCGTGCTGGCGGCGGGCGCGGCGCTCGGCTTCGTCAACGGGTTGGTGGTGGCGCTGTCGCGTATTCCCGACGTGGTGGCGACGCTGACGACCGGCTTCATCTTCGGCGGCGGCGCTTTGTTGATCCTGGAGCGGCCGGGCGGCGGGGCGCCGGCGGCTTATCTCAATCTCGCCGCCGGTCAGGATTTCGGGCCCTGGGCGCCCAACGGCTTGATCGTGATGATCCTCGGCGTCGCAGCGGTCTGGGCGCCGATACGGTTGACGCGGATCGGGCTGCTGATCTACGCCGCCGGCAGCGATCCCGTCGCGGCGTTTCGCAGCGGCGTCGACGTGCGCGCCGCGCGCACGATCGCTTATCTCTTCAGCGGCGCCGCCTGCGCCATCGGCGGCATGGCGCTGACGATGACGACGGGCATCGGCGCGCCGCTGGCGGGCGCCTATTACACGCTGAGCAGCGTCGCGGCGATCGTGATTGGCGGCGTCAGCCTCACCGGCGGGCGCGGCGGCATGGTGGGTCCGGTGATCGCCGCGCTGTTGTTGACGCTGGCGCCGATGGACCTGGTGTTTCTCGGCATCGACCCCAACTACGGCCAGGTGATTCAAGGCGCGCTGATTGTTCTGGTCGTGATGGCGGCCGGCTTCTTCGCCTATAGGCAGGAGCGCGCATGAGCGCCGTGCTCGCCTTCCTGCGCGCGCGCACCATCTTCGCGCTGATCCTGTTGCTGGCGTTGTTCGTCGGCTTCGTCGAACTCGTGCGGCCGGGCACGGTGACGCCGCTGTGGGCCTCCAACGCGCTGATGTTCGCCGCGCCGCTGGCGATCATGGGCGGCGGCCAGACGCTGGTGATGCTGACCGGGGGGATTGATCTGTCGGTGTCGGCGGTCGCCACTGGCTCGGCCTATCTGCTCGCCACCAACGCCTCGCACGGCGACGCCTATGCGTTGGCGATCGCGCTTGCGCTCGGCCTCGTCGTCGGGGCGGTCAATGGAATCGGCGTCGCGCTGTTGCGCGTGCAACCGCTGGTGATGACGCTCGGCACGGGATTGATGACTGGCGGCGTGATGATCGTCTACAGCCAGCAGATGATGGCGAGCCAGCCGCGCGTGCCCGACCTGATCCAGACCCTCGGCGCCGGCAAGTTCGCGGGCTTCGTCCCGGTCGATCTGCTGCTGTGGTTGATCGTCGGCGGCGCGATCCTGTTCGGGCTGCATCGCACCGGCTTCGGCCGGCTCGTCTACGCCGTAGGCGACAATGCGCAAGCCTGTCATCTGGCCGGGGTGCGGGTGTGGCGGGTGCTGTTCGTCGATTATCTCATCTGTTCGTTGCTGGCGGCGATCACCGGGCTAGTGTTGGTCGGCGGCACCAACGCGGCCGATCTCAGTCTGGCCGATTCCTATCTGCTGCCCTCGGTCGCCTGCGTGGTGATCGGCGGCACGTCGATCTTCGGCGGTCGCGGCGGCTATGGCGGCACAATCGTCGGCGCGCTGATCCTGACGGT
>JAGWRL010000347.1 GCA_028876585.1 Pseudomonadota bacterium
GCGCGCCCCGCGCCGGGCTGAACCGCGAATGGCTGGTGCGCGGCGAACGGCCGCCGCTGGTGCTGATCCATGGCTTTGGCGCCGATCTCAACGTCTGGCGCCGCTGGCTCGGCCGGCTGCCGCCTGGACGCGGCGCGCTGGCGCTCGATCTGCCCGGCCACGGCCGCTCCGCGCTCGACGGGCCGATCACCGTCGAGGCTTTCGCCGCCGCAATCGCGGAGACGCTGGCGCAGGAGGGGGTGAGCGGCGCCCATCTCGTCGCCCATTCGCTCGGCGCCGCCGCGGCGGCGGCGCTGGCGGCGATGCGGCCGGCGCTGGCGCGCTCGCTGACGCTGATCGCCCCGGCCGGCTTCGGGCCCGACATCAACGGCGCCTTCGTCGCTGGCTTCCTCGCCGCGCGCTCGGCCGCGAGCCTGCGGCCCTGGCTCAACGAACTCGCGGCGGACCCGGCCGTACTGGGCGAGGCGCTGGCGGAGACGACATTGCGCCAGCGCCGCGATCTCGGCGTCGGCGACGCGCAGGCGCGCGTGGCGGCGGCGCTGCTGCCCGACGGCGCGCAGGTCTTTAGCGCCCGCGCGGCGGTCGCGGCGTTCGCCGGGCCGGTGAAGCTCGTGTTCGGGCGCGAGGACCGCATCGTCCCCGTCCGCCACGCCCGCCACGCGCCGGGCGGGGCAGGGGTGCATATCCTGGCCAATGTCGGACACATGCCGCATCTCGAAGCGCGCGATCTGGTCGCCCGGCTCGCGCGCGAAAACGCGGCGGCGGGCGACGAACTGTCCAGCCCCTAGGCGGCTCGCTTGAATTTGCCGGCGGGTTCGCCATATCTTAGCGGAAAGCCATTCGCGGACAGGGAGTTTTGCGATGGAGCCGGAAGGTTGTAGCGATTCGGTTCGCGTGGCGATCGCATCGCTGATCAAACTCATCAACCTGATGGGCGCGGAAATGCTGGTCGGCAAGCATCGCGACGACGTCGACGCGTTCGAACAGAGCGTGCGCGCCAAGCTTTACGCCCATATCGAGGGCGCCTCGCCGAAGGACACCGCCGCCGGCGTCGCGCTCGCCCATTCGCTGATCGAGCCGGTGCTCGCCAATCTGCGCGAACGGGTGCGCCAGAACGAGGCGGCGTCGCTGCCGCCGTTCGCCGCGCCGCCGAGCGCCTATCGCCGGCTCAACTGAAGTTTTCCCCGCTTTGAACTTCGCGCGGGCGGCGGCGAAAGCCGGCCGCCTTTTTTGTCTCTTCCGTCCCGCCGCTTGATAAAGCCGGCGATCGTCCTAACTGAGGCCCTTCCCGTTCAACGAGGACGCCATGTCGATCAGAGCCGTCAAACGCATCGCCCAATCCACGCCGACGATGGAGGGCGCGGGCGTGCGCCTGCGCCGCGCCTTCGGCTTCGGCGACCCGTCCGAATTCGACCCGTTCCTGATGATGGACGATTTCCGCAACGATAATCCCGCCGACTACGCCGCCGGCTTTCCCTGGCATCCCCATCGCGGCATCGAGACGATCACCTATGTGCTCGCCGGCGAGGTCGAGCATGGCGACAGCCTTGGCAATCGCGGCGTGCTCGGGCCGGGCAGCGTGCAATGGATGACGGCCGGGCGCGGCATCATGCATCAGGAAATGCCGCGCGGCGACGCGCTCGGCCGGATGCATGGTTTTCAGCTCTGGGCCAATCTGCCCTCCAGCCTGAAGATGACCGCGCCGCGCTATCAGGACATCGTCAGCCGCGACATTCCCGAAGTCACCGACGACGACGGGACCAAGGTGCGCGTCATCTGCGGCGACTTCTGGGGCGTCAAGGGACCGGTCGAGGGCGTCGCCGCCGATCCGCGCTATCTCGACGTCACGGTGCCGGCGGGCCAGCGCAAGACGCTGAAGGTGGAGACCTACCGTCAGGTGTTCGCCTACATCTTCGAGGGCTCGGGCCGTTTCCTCAACGCCTCCGAGCCGTTCGGGGCGCTGCGCGAGGAGGTGATCGCGGGCGAAGAGGTGCTGGTGCGCGACGAGGTCGGCAACCGCTCGCTGGTGGTGTTCGGCTCCGGCGACGAAGTGACGGTGCAGGCGGGCGAGCAGGGCATCCGCTTCCTGCTGGTGTCCGGCAAGCCGATCCGCGAGCCGGTGGCCTGGCACGGGCCGATCGTGATGAACACGCAGGCCGAAATCCGGCAGGCGATGGCGGACCTGCGCTCGGGCGCGTTCATCCGCTAAAACGAAGAACCCCGCGCGGACGCGCCGCGCGGGGTCGATACGAACGCTACGCAAAATTACCGACGCAACGAATCACTCCTGCGGCAGCGCCAGCGGCCGCGCCGGCGTCGCGTCGGCGACCGGACCCGGCCCGTCGCCGTCGCGCTTGTAGATGTCGGGGCGGAACTGCACGACGCCGTCGGGCGTCGCCCAGGCGGTGACATAGACCCAATAGACGTCGACCGGCTTGGCCAGCTTGACGTCGACCCGCTGACCGGTGCGGATCGTCTCGTCGATCTGGTCGCGGCCCCAGCCGGGATTGTCCTTCAGCAGCCAGGCCACATAATCGCGCACATCCTGCACGCGCACGCAGCCCGAGGAGACGAAGCGGAAATCGTCGCCGAAAATGCCCTTCTCCGGCGTGTCGTGCATATAGACGCCGTAGGGGTTGCTGATGTTGATGCGCACCGCGCCGAGCGCGTCGACCTCGGCGCCGGGCTCCTGCCGGTAGCGGAAATGGGTCGCCTCGTCGGTGTTCCAGTTGATCGAGGCGGGCTGAACTTCCTGCCCGTCCTTGTTGATGATGTGGATCTTTTCTTCCGTCAGGTAGTTCGGGTCCTTCTTCATCTTCGGGATCAGATCCTTCTTGATGAGCGAGGGCGGCACGTTCCAGAACGGGTTGAAATTGATCTCGAGCGCCTTGGTGTGCATGATCGGCGACTGGCGGTCGATGCGTCCGACGCCGGCGCGGTGATGCGAGTAAACCTGCCCGCCCTCAACCGTCTCCACCGCGGCGGCGGGAATGTTGACCATCACGAAGCGCGGCCCGAGGTCGCCGGCGAACGAGCGCAGCCGCACGATGTTGATCTGCAACTGGCGCAGCCGGTCCTGCGCGCTGACGTTGAGTTCTTGCAGCGTGTCCTTGTCGACGACGCCGGTCGGGCCGAGGCCGTGGCGGATCTGGAACCGCTTGACGGCGGCCTCGACGAAGGAATCGAAGGTCGGCCCCATGCCGGCGTCGGGGTCGAGATCGCCAGAGGCGGCCAGCCGCTGGCGCAAATCCTGCACCCCGCGGCCCTTGGCGCCAAGGCCCAGTTGCTGCCCGCCCGGCACCAGATTCCAGCCGCCGCGCGCGACGAGGTCCTGATATTTGGCGATCGCGTTTTCGGTCGCGGCGACGGTGGCGGGCGACAGCGTCGGCGTCGCCTCGCGGCCGACCGAGAGTTCGTCGGAAACCTGCCATTGCTGCGGCCATTCCGCCTGATCGTCGCTCTGGCGCTTGCCGGCGAAGGCGGGCGACAGGCCGAGCGTCGCGAGCGCGGCGACCGCGACGGCGCTCTTGAGAAACGCGCGCCGTCCAAGGGAAAACTGCAACCTTTGCGACATGTTTGAAAACGACCCCATCTTGCCCTGTCGAAGCGCCAGCCCGCGCCCGGATCGGGAAACCCCGAATCGCCGGGCGGCAACCCGCGCGGCGCCGACCTTTGACCTTACAGGACCGCAACCGTCGGGCGTTTTTGTGGCGCGCAGGCGCGCGCAACGCCGCCTTCGTCGCGATCGCCAAGCAAAGTTTTGTTATCTCGACCTTCGGCTTGCGCTTTTCGCCGATGTATTGGTCAGAAATTCATCTTTCGATAACTTTCGCCCCCGCCGCTTGCTCCACCACGCCGGCGATGTCGGCGATGATGCCGTTGATCGCGAAATCCTTCGGCGTGTAGATCGCCGCCACCCCTTCCGCCTTCAACGTCGCCGCGTCCTGCGGCGGGATGATGCCGCCGACCACCACCGGCACATGCGAAAGGCCCGCCGCCTTCAGCTTGGCCAGCACCTCGCGCGTCATCGCGACATGGCTGCCCGACAGGATCGACAGGCCGACGCAATGCACGTCGCCGGCGCGCGCGACAATCTCGTCGGGGGTGAGGCGGATGCCGTCGTAAACCACCTCCATGCCGGCGTCGGTGGCGCGCACCGCGATCTGCTCGGCGCCGTTGGAATGGCCGTCGAGCCCCGGCTTGCCGACCAACAGCTTGAGCCGCCGCCCGAGTTTCAGCGACACGCGCTGCACTTCCGCGCGCAATGCGTCGAGATCGTCGGCGCCTTGCCGCGCCTGCGGCTTGACGCCAGTCGGGGCGCGGTATTCGCCGAATTCGCCGCGAAGGCACGCGCCCCATTCGCCAGTGGTCACGCCGGCCTTCGCCGCCGCGATCGAGGCGGGCATGATGTTCTCGCCCTTGGCGGCCGCCGCGCGCAAATCCTTCAGCGCCGCGGAAACGGCGGCGGCGTCGCGCGCCGCGCGCCAGGCTTGCAACCGCGCGATCTGCTCGGCCTCGGCGCCATGCGAGGGCGCGAAGATCAGCCCGTCGCCCGCCGTGAGCGGGGAGGGGTCGCTGTTGGTGAACTGGTTGACGCCGACGACGATCTGTTCGCCGCGCTCGATCGCCTCCAGCCGCGCCGTGTTGCTCTCGACCAGCTTGCCCTTGAGATAGCCCGATTCGATCGCCTTCACCGCGCCGCCCATCGCGTCGATGGCGGCGAGTTCGGCGCGCGCTTCCCCCTTGAGCGCCTCGACCTTGGCCGCGATCTGCTGCGAGCCGTCGAACAGGTCGCCATATTCGAGCAGGTCGGTCTCGTAGGCCATGATCTGTTGCAGCCGCAACGACCATTGCTGATCGAACGGGCGCGGCAGCCCCAAAGCCTCGTTCCAGGCGGGTAGTTGCACCGCGCGGGCGCGGGCGTTCCGGCTCAGCACCACTGACAGCATTTCAATCAGAATGCGATAGGCGTTGTTCTCCGGCTGCTGCTCGGTCAGGCCGAGCGAATTGACCTGCACGCCATAGCGGAAACGGCGCTTGGCCGGATCGGCGACGCCGTAGCGTTCGCGCGCGATCTCGTCCCACAATTCGACGAACGCGCGCATCTTGCACAGTTCGGTGACGAAGCGCATCCCGGCGTTGACGAAGAACGAGATCGCCCCGACCACGTCGGCGAAGCGCTCCGGCGACAGGTCGGCGGCGCGCACCCGGTCGAGCACGGCGATCGCGGTGGCGAGCGCGTAGGAGAGTTCCTGCACCGGCGTCGCGCCGGCCTCCTGCAAATGGTAGGAGCAGACGTTCATCGGGTTGAATTTCGGCGCCTCGCGCGCGCACCACAGGATCAGGTCCCGCGTCAGCCGCAGCGACGGCTCGGGCGGAAACACATAGGAGCCGCGCGACAAATATTCCTTGATGATGTCGTTCTGCGTCGTGCCGGTCAGCGCCGGCCGCGGCGCGCCCTGTTCGTCGGCGACCGCGACATAGAGCGCCATCAGCCAGCAGGCGGTGGCGTTGATCGTCATCGAAGTGTTCATGGTGGCGACGGGGATGGCGTCGAGCAACGCCCGCATGTCGCCCAGATGCGAGATCGCGACGCCGACCTTGCCGACTTCGCCGCGCGCCAGCGCGTGGTCGCTGTCGTAGCCGATCTGCGTCGGCAGGTCGAAGGCGATCGACAGACCAGTCTGGCCCTTGGCGAGATTGGCGCGATAGAGCCGGTTGGATTCGGCGGCGGTGGAATGGCCCGCGTAGGTGCGAAATATCCAGGGTTTGTCGCGTTGCGCCATCCGGCCGCCCTTCGAATTGCGATTGTGCAGAGCACAATCGCAGAAAAAATCGAAGGCGACTACCCGGCTTAGGTCGGACGCGGGCGGGCGGCGCTTACGACGTCCGGTTGCGCACGAACGCCATCACCACCAGCATGGCCGCGGTCACCACGAAGATCGAGCCGAGCGACAGGAACGGGTCGTAGAGGTGGATCTTGTTGGGTTGCAGGTAGTTGAATCGCACGTAAAGGCCGAGCCAGACGCCGCCGAGCACGTAAATCGCATTGAAATACGGCCCAAAGCCCTGATTCTGCATGACGTAATCGAGAAAGAAGCCGACCAGCATCACC
>JAGWRL010000348.1 GCA_028876585.1 Pseudomonadota bacterium
ATCTGGGATCTGGTGAGTTGGTGCGTAGAGGCGCTGACCTTCCTCATCTGCGGGCTGCAAACGCGCGAGATCGTCGCCCATCTCAGCAGCGAGGGCTGGCCGACGCTGCTGGCGGCGGGCGCCATCGTCAGCGCGACGGTGATCGTGGTGCGCTTCCTCTGGGTGTTTCCCGTCACCTATCTGCCGCGCTGGCTATGGCCGCCGCTGCGCAAGCGCGAGCCGTTGCCAAGCTGGCGGCCGCCGTTCCTCATCGGCTTCGCCGGCCTGCGCGGCGCGGTCAGCCTCGCGGCGGCGCTGTCGATTCCCTTCATCGCGCAGGGTGAGCCGTTCCCGCACCGCGACCTGATCCTGTTCGCCACCATCTGCGTCATCGTCGCCACGCTGGTCGGGCAGGGCGCGGCGCTGGGGCCGCAGACGAAATGGCTCGATCTCGGCCGCGTCGCCCAGCGCGAGACGGCGGCCAACGCGCGCGCCGAGACGCTGGCGCGCGCGAAAGCGATGGAGGCGGTGCTGGCGCGGCTCGACGCGCTCGGGCGCGAGCCGGGTTCGCGGCCCTCAGCGGTCGCGGCGCTGCGCAAACTGCACCGCGAGCGGCAGGCCAAATTCCTCGCCGATCTCGCGCCCGAGCCGGCGGCCGAGGAGGCCGATCTGGCGGCGTTGCGGCTCGACGTGATCGGCGTCGAGCGCGCCGCGATCGGCGAGGCCTACGCGCAAAACCTCATCACCGACGAGAGCCGGCGGCGGCTGGAGCGCGAATTCGATCTGGAGGAGGCGAGCGTGCGGCACGCGCTGGGCGAGACGGGGGGCGAGTGAGCTACCGCAACGCCACAACTTTGCTTTAAGAGAGACGCCCAACCGGAGCGCGCCGCATGGCCGACGAACAGAAGATCATGTTGTTGACCGGCGCCAGCCGCGGCATCGGCCACGCCACGGTGAAGGTGTTTCAGGAGCGCGGCTGGCGGCTGTTGACGGTGTCGCGCCAGCCGTTTTCCGAGGAATGCCGCTGGCCCGCCGCGCGCGACGCCCATGTGCAGGCCGATCTCGCCGATCTCGGTTCGATCGGCGACCTCGCCGCCACCGTGCGGGCGCGGCTGCCGAACGGGCGGCTGCACGCGCTGGTCAACAACGCCGGCATATCGCCCAAAGGGGCGGGCGGGGCGCGGCTCGGCGCGCTCGACACCGACGCGGCGACCTGGACCCATGTGCTGAACGTCAATCTCGTCTCGATCGCGCTGCTGGTGCGCGCGTTGATTGACGAACTGGCGGCGGGGCAGGCCTCGATCGTCAATGTCGCCTCGATCGCCGGCTCGCGCGTGCATCCCTTCGCCGGCGTCGCCTACGCCGCCTCGAAAGCGGGGCTGTCGGCGCTGACGCGCGAACTCGCGCATGAATTGGCGCCGCGCGGCATCCGCACCAACGCCATCGCGCCGGGCGAAATCGACACCGCTATCCTGTCGCCGGGAACCAGCGATCTGGTTGATCGAATCGTGCCGATGGGCCGGCTCGGCGAGCCGCGCGAAGTGGCGGAGACGATCTATTTCCTGTGCAGCGGCGCGTCGTCCTACATCAACGGATCGTCGATCTATATCGACGGCGGCCAGCATGTGTGAGCGCTAGCCGCCGCAGGTCGATCAGCCGCCCTGGATGGTCCAACTCGTAGCCACCGTGCCGAGGCTGCTCTGCGTGAAACCGCCCGAGCCGTTCGACGCCCAAAGCAGCGTCGAGCCGGTGGAGGAATTGCGCAGCAGAATGTCGGCCATGTGATCGCCGTTGATGTCGGCCACGCCCTGCACCTGGAATGCCGAACCGGGATTGCCGATCGAGGTCTTGGTGAAGCCGCCGGAGCCGTTGCCGTCCCACAGGCTGAGGGCGCCGCTGGTGTTGTGCCAGAGGATGTCGGCGAGGCCGTCGTTGTTGAAATCGCCGACGCCGGCCACCGACCAACTCGTCGGCGCGCCCGCCAACGCGAGCTTGGTGAAGCCGCCCAACCCGTTGCTTTCCCAGATGCTGATGTTGCCGCTGGTGTTGTCGTGCCAGAGAATGTCGGAGAAACCGTCGCCGTTGAAATCGCCGACGCCGGACACTACCCAATTCGTGGACGCGCCCGCCATCGCGGACTTGCTGAAGCCGCCCAAGCCGTTGTTTTGCCAGATGCTGATGTCGCCAGCGGTGTCGCGCCAAAGGATGTCGGAATAGTTGTCGTGGTTGAAGTCGCCGACCCCGACCACCGACCAGTTCGTCGGCGCGCCCGCAATGGCGGTCTTGGTGTAGCCGCCGGAGCCGTTGCCGTCCCACACGCTGATGTCGCCGCTGGTGCTGTGCCAGAGAATGTCGGCCGAGCCGTCGGCGTTGAAATCGCCGACGCCGGCCACCGACCAATTCGTCGGCGCGCCCGACGTTGTAATCTTGGTGAAGCTGCTGCCGCCGCCGACGGAATCCCAGACGCTGAGGCTTCCGTCGGTATTGTGCCAAATAATGTCGCCGACGCCGTCGCCATTGAAATCGTAGCCCGCGTATTTCTTCGCGATCGCGTTGAAGCCGAGCACGTCAATCTGGGTCAGATCAAGCTGCGTCAGCGTCTGCAACGTCGTGCCGGTGTAGAATTCGTTGAAATTGTCGTTGGTGGTGAGGCTGTCGTTCAAGAAGTCGCTGGGATCAGAGTTGACGCCATAATTGGCGAGCTTGGTGACGCCGCCGTCGAGCGAGAAGTAGGACGCCGTGCCGGTGCCGCCGAAGAAAAGGCGCGTCCCCGGCGCCGTATAGCGGAAGAACTCCATGATGTCGGGCTGGCTCGTGCCGCCGTCAAAGGGAACGCGGCCGAGTGCGTGGCTGAGTTCGTGCAACCCGACGCCGACCATCAAGGAATCCGGGATGTCCTTGGCGAAGCCGGAGATGCCGTCGTCGCCGGTCGCGGTGGCGCTGATATAGCCGAGCGACTTCAACTGCGCGTTCCACACGGCGACGTTCGTCTGCGGATTGCCGTTCTGGTCGTTGATCGTCGTTCCCGAAGGCAGCGACGAAAAGTTGGTGTCGCCCGCCGCCGCATGGGCGAGCAGCTTGGCGTGCACGTCGGAATAAGTTTCGTACTGCCCGCTGCTGGGTCCCGCTGCGGCCGAGCCGGAGCCCAACACCTGTCCGCCGACCTCGCCGAAGCCGACCGTGATGTTGACCGTGATCTTGTCATGGACCGCCGCGGACAGGAGTTTGGCGGCGTTGATGATGTCGTTTTCAAAATTGGCGGTCGGGGAGTCCGCGTCGGTGAAGTTGAGGACGAAAGTGATCCCGCCGTTGTTGACGGTGAAGGTGGTGTAAGCCGGCGGCGGCGGCGTCACCGTGGCGCCGCTGAACCCGTAAGGCGCAATGGCCCCGAAGGCGGTGGACGGCGTAACGGAATTGTCGCCGCTGGACGAGCTCTGGTTGAACAGATCGTCGAGGCCGGGCAAATCCGTGGAATTCGTGTGCTGCGGCCTGGTCTGAGTGAGAAAGGTCGAACTTAATCCGAACATTTGCGCTCTCCCCGCGTCCCGAAGCTTATCTAATAACCGGACAAGCCGTTACGTCCGCTTGAAAAACCACATTTGGTTTAGCCGCAGTTAACACATGCCCGGACGGTCAAGAAACCTCGCTTCCCCAAGGTCCCCATGGAGATCGCGTACGACCGAGCAAATTCGTTGTCAATTTTATAATCGACATCTATCAATAACTTGCCGGAATCGCTGAAGTGACCTCGATTTCATGCCACCCGAAGAATACGCCGCTACCGTTTCTGGCGTCGCGTCTTGGAATCGTCGCCGCCTTCAGGGCGCGCGAAAGGGAAACGCGCGATATACAGCGTAACTTGACAGCGCGGGCTTGCGGCCGCTCCAATGGCGCCGCGACGGCGGGTCAAACGCCGGGCGAGGTTTGGGAGGAAACTATGAGAATTGCGATCACGCTCGCCGCCGCGGCGGCGATCCTCGCGGCGACGCCGGCGCTCGCCGCCGACAAGCCGGTCTATGGCGTCTTGATGAAGACGCTGTCGAACCCGTTCTGGGGCGCGATGGAGCAGGGCGTGCGCGAGGGCGCCAAGGAGGCCGGCGTCGAATATTTCCTGCAAGCGGTCGAATCCGATCAGGCGGCCGAGCCGCAGCTCAACACCTGCAACACCATGTTGCAGAAGAAGCCGGCCGCGATGATCACCGCCGCGATCAACTCGACCATCCTGCTGCCGTGCCTCAAACAGGCCAACGAGATGAAGATCCCGGTCGCCGATCTCGACGGCAACCTCGATCCCGAAATCACCAAGAAGGCCGGCGTCGAGGTGGCGTTCCACATCGGCTCCGACAACGAGGCGGCCGGCGCCAAGGGCGCCGATTATGTGGCGCAGGTTCTCGGCAAGGACGCCAAGGGGCCGGTGCTGGTGATCGAGGGGCTCTCCGGCAACATCACCGGGCAAAAGCGCGCGCGCGGCTTCGCCAATGAGATCAAGAAGGCCGCGCCGGGGCTCGCCATCGTCGCCTCGCTGCCGGGCGACTGGGACCGGCAAAAGGCCGCCAACATCACCAACGACACGTTGCAGCGCCATCCCGATCTGGTCGCGATCTTCTGCGCCAACGACGGCATGGCGCTGGGCGCGGTGGAGGCGGCGCGCGCGGCCGGCAAGGACAAGCTGATCGTCGTCGGCGTCGACGGCAATTCGGATGCGGTGAAGTCGATTCTCGCGGGCCGGCTCAACGCCTCGGTGGCGCAACTGCCCTATCTCGTCGGCAAGCAGTCGGTCGAGACGATGAAGAAGGTGCTGGCGGGCGAGAAGGTGCAGGAATTCACCTATGTCCCGACCTTGGTGCTGACCAAGGAAGTGCTGGAGGCCAAGAAAGAGCCGATGCTGCAATATGTGAAGTAAGCGAAGGCGGCCGGGCGCGCCCCGGCCGCTTCCCCGGTGTTTCCCGTCACGCCCGAGGCCCGATGACCTCCCTCGCAAAACCCCTGAGAGGGGTCGCCTTCCGGCTCGAATCTCTGTTCGTGCTGGCCGCGCTGATCGCGATCATGAGCGTGGCGGCCTACCCCTATTTCTTCACGCTCTCCAACGCGCTCAACATTCTGTTGGCGAGTTCGACGCTCGGCCTGCTCGCCATCGGCATGACCTTCGTGATCTCTTCGGCCGGCATCGATCTCTCGGTCGGCTCGATCATGGCTTTCGCCGGCGTGGTGGGGTGCCTGACCGTCAACAATCTCGGCGCGCCGTGGCCGGTCTGCATCGTCGCCTCAATCGCCGCCGGCGTGTTCGCGGGCGCGATCAACGGCGCGCTGGTGACGTCGGCTGGCATTCCCCCGTTCATCGTCACGCTGGGAATGCTCGGCGTGGCGCGCGGCGTCGCTCTGGTGCTGACCAATGGCGTGCCGGTCTATGGCCTGCCCGGCCCGATCGTCTATCTCGGGCAAGGGCGGCCGTGGGGCGTGCCGGCGCCGGTGCTGATCCTCATCGGCGCGGCGATCGCGGCGCATGTGCTGCTGATGCACACCCGCTTCGGCCTCTACGCGCAGGTGGTGGGCGACAACGAGGGCGCGGCGCGCGCGATGGGGGTGCGCGTCGAACGGCTCAAGGGCCAGCTTTACGCGCTCTCGGGCGGGCTGGCGGGGCTGGCGGGGCTGGTGTTCTCGGCCCGCGTCAACGCCGGCGATCCGACGGCGGGCGTGGCTTACGAACTCACCGCCGTGACGGCGACCATCATCGGCGGCACCAATCTGTTCGGCGGGCGCGGCAGCGTGGTGGGCACGGTGATCGGCGCGCTGATCATGGGCGTGTTGCAGAACGGGCTGAACCTGCTCGCCGTCTCCTCCTATTATCAGCAGATCGCCATCGGCTCGGTGCTGGTGCTGGCGGTCTGGCTCGATCGGCTCAACCGGCAGGAGCGCAAGCGATGAGCCTGCTTCGTCTCGAGGAGGTGCGCAAATCCTTCGGCGCGATCGAGGCTTTGCGCGGCGTGACGTTTTCGGTCGAGCCCGGCTCGGCGGTGGCGCTGGTGGGCGACAACGGCGCCGGCAAATCGACGCTGATGAAGACGATCACCGGCGTCTATACGCCCGATTCCGGCCGCATCGAATTCGACGGCCATTCGCTGGCCGGCATGGCGCCGGGCGCGATCCGCGCCGCCGGCATCGAAATGATCTATCAGGATCTGGCGCTGGCCAAACAGCGCGACGTCGCCACCAACATTTTCCTCGGCCGCGAGATCACCCGCAACGTGCTCGGGCTCAGGCTGATCGACGCCAAGGCGATGCGGCGCGAGGCGGAGGCGATGATCGAAAAACTCGGCGCGCGGGTCAAATCGGTGACGCAGATCGCCGGCCAGCTCTCGGGCGGCCAGCAGCAGAGCGTCGCCATCGCGCGCGCGCTGACCTTCAACCCGAAACTGGTGATCATGGACGAGCCGACGGCGGCGCTGGCGGTGCGCGAGATCGAGCATGTGCTCGACCTGATCCGCACGCTCAAGAGCCGCGGCATCGCCGTCATCCTCATCAGCCATCGCCTGACCGACGTGTTCGCCGTCTGCGACCGCATCGTCGTGCTGCGTCAGGGCGCGGTCATCGCCGACGATCCGACCGCGGCGACCAGCATGAATGCGGTGGTGGCGCATATCGTGGGGGCGGCGGAGGAAGCGGTGAAGGGATAGGGGGCCCCTCGCCGGAGGAGAGCGAGGGGCCGAGCGCCCTGGTCGCCCTCCGTGCGTGGAGGGCATCCCGCGCCGCAACGTCAGAATGCCTGAATTGCGCCGGTTTCCGCAAGCGCCTCGCGGTTCAATTTGCCGTCATGCGACTTAGCTTCCGGGGCAATCCTTCAGCGCCTTTTCGACCGCCTGGCTGAAGCCGGCGAGCGAATAGGTGTCGGTGGTGTTGCGGCCGTTCTTGGCGGTGGCGGTGATGACGAGATTGGCGCCCTTGCGCATTTCGTCGATCACCTTGCCCTCTTCGGCGGCGTTCTTGACCCAGAGCGCGCTGTCGACCGGGGTCAGGTCGAACGACGCCTCGCCGATCGTCGCGGTCGGCGATTCGTCCTGCCGCTTTTTCGGCTTCTTGCCCTTCTTCGCCTCTTTGAGGTCGTCGGCCGTCGCCAGCTTGAACCCCATTACGAACGAAACTTCGTTGCGCACCCGCTCGGCGGGCCGCTCGGAGATGAACGCATAGGCTTTTTCGCCCTTGGCGGCGGCGGGCTCGCGGCTCTTCGGCTCGGCCGAGATATAGCAGATGCGCGCCTTGCCGGTGGCGGCGTGGTAGACTTTCCAGTCGCCGTAGGTTCCGATCAAGGCGGGTTTGGCGGAAGAATCCTTTTCCTTGACCTTCTCCTTCTTGGGCGCCTCCTTCTTCGCCGCCGGCGCATCGACCGCGCCGGCGAGCAGAGCGACGCAGGCGAGCAACGACGCAGCCAGTTTCATAGGCGAACTCCCGATGTGAGGTCTCGCCCGACCCATGCGACCGGAACCGGGCGAAAATCGGAACGGCGCGGGCGGGCCCGCGAGCGACCGGGCGATAGTTTGCGTGGGGTTAATGAACATTGAGTAAAATTGATGAACGGCCGCGTGGTTTTGCCCACCGCCCCTTGCCCACGCGGCGATCGCATCGCGGCTCGCATTCCGCTTTTGAAATACCTTGTAACTCTCTGTAATGACATAAATTCACCCGCCGCATTGCTCCGCGCCGCCGCCGCCGCGCCGGTTCATCGGACGTTAATGTGAGTGAATTAGGCTTGCGCATCATGTTGCGGTGCACAATATGCCGCCGGGGAGGCGCGCTGGAGCGAACCGGGACTGCGCTATGACTGAAACCAAGACGACCCTCATCAAGCTGCCTGACGCCGACATTCGCCGGCTTTGGCGCTCCGACCTCGCGGCCTTTCGCGACCATCTGTTGCGACTGGACGAGACCTCGCGCCATATGCGCTACGGCGGCGGGGTTTCCGACGCTTTCATCGCCCAATACGCCGAACATTGTTTCGGCAAGGGCGATCTCGTTTTCGGCGCCTTCGTCGACGGCGGCCTGCATGGCGCGGCGGAATTGCGCTCGAACGAGGCGATCTGGACCGAGCAGGCGCCGTTCAACCGCCATATCCACGCCGAGGCCGCCTTCAGCGTCGAGAACGCCTATCGCAAGCGCGGGCTGGGCGAAAAACTGTTCCGCCGAATCACCGAGGCCGCGCGCAACCACGGCGTCGAGGTGATCGAGATCGTCTGCCTGCCGGAGAATGTCGCGATGCGGCGATTGGCCGCAAAGTTCAAGGCGGAATTCACCTTCGACAACAATCAACTGCTGGGCCGGCTGACCGCCCGCCGGCCGACGCCGTTCTCGATGCTGCGCGAAGCCGCGCATGATTTCATCGACTTCAACGAAGCGTTGCTGGACGCCAACCTGCGCGCGCTGCGGCTCGGCGACGCCGCCTGATCACGGCCCATAGGGCAGCGGCGGGGCGCGCGTCAGCTCGCGCCCGATCTCCAGCGTCAGGCGGCGTTCGACGATCCCGCGCCGGCCGATCGGCAATTCGCCGTCCGGCTCGACGGCGCGGAAGTCCGGCGTCTCGTCGAAGGCGCGGCCTTTGTCCAGCGCGCGAACGATCAGCGCGCTCTGGCCGAGCCGGCGCGCGGCGTCGCAGGCGAAGGCGAAGCCGCGCGGGTCGCTGCCCATGGCGCAGATCGGGACCTCGGGGCCGAGCGCGACGCCGACCCTTCCGCCCTGGCGCCAGTTCTCGATCAGCACGAATTGCGCCCCCGAGCGCGCATAGGCCGCGCGCAACCCCGCCGCCGGCCAATCGTACATGCCGCGCGTGGGATCGCGCAGGCCGCCCAGCGTGATCGGCCCCAGCATTACGCCGGAGAGATAGAGCGCGAACACGATCCCCGCGAGCGCGCTGGCGATGCGGCGGAAACGGCCGAGGAACAGCGGCGTTCGCTCCGCCAGCCAGGCGCCGGCGAGCGGAAAAGCGAACAGCCAGCCGGAATTGAACCAATGCGAGATCGGCCGCTGCCCAAGCAGCGGCATCAGCGCGAACAGCACGAGCGCGGGCGCGGCGAGCCACAGTAGCAACCGCTCGGGACTGTTGGCGCCGCGCCGGCACGCCCTCGCGAGGCCGCCGAGCAGGGGAATCAGCAGCCACGGCGTCATCGAGGCGATCTGCGCGCCGAGACTTTCGGCGATTTCCCCCAGGGCGCGCCCGTTCAGGCTGAGCGCGCGCGCGGCGCGGCCGGACTGGAAGGCGAGCGACACCCAGCCGTGCTGCGCGTTCCAGACGAGCGCCGGCGTCAGGCACACAACGCCGAGCGCGGCGGCAAGATAGGGGCGGGGGTCGGCGAGCCAGCGCCGCCCGCGCGCACTGGTGAGGAAAAAGCCGGCCAGTCCAATCGGAACGAAGATCGCCGCGTATTTCGACAGCCCCGCCAGCCCTAGCGCCAGCCCGCTCGCGAGCCACAGCGCGCTCTCCCGCCCCGGCGGCCCGTACAGGATCTCCGCCACCGCCCACACGCCGAGCGCGCAAAAGGCGAGCAGCGGCAGGTCGGGCATGATGTAACCGTCTGGATAGACCAGGAAATAGGCCGCGCCCGAGAACACGAACAAGGTCCACCACGCCGCGGCCGACGAAAACAGCCGCCGCGTCAGCCCGAACAGCGCGAAAGCGGTGACGAGGCTGAAGCCGAAAAACGGCAGCCGCGCCGCCCGCCCCTCGCCGAACAGCGAAGTCCAGCCCCAGAGAATCCATTGATGCAGCGGCGGATGGTCGAAATAGGACAAAGCGGGGGCGCGCGAGATGGCGACCACATAGGCCTCGTCGTCGCAGAAGCCGGTGGCGAAGATCGCGACCAGCCGCGCGGCCAGCGTGGCGGCGACGAAGAGGAGGATGGCGCGGGAGGGGGCGGCGGACATGAGCGCGCCGCACTAGCCGGGCCGGAGGGGCGTGGCAACCGCCGGCGCCAGACTTGCGCCACCCCTTAAGGCGCACTAGCAGGATGCCGCAATGTTCCGCGGGCCAGAATCGGCTCGGGATGGCGAAGCATCGGATAGCGGCGGTGCTGGAACTTTAGGAGAGGCCCTGTGAGCGACTCAAAATTTGCTCGAAGCCAGTACAAGGAAGTCTGGAACAGCGTCTCCAAGTCCGAAGATGACGCCAAGATGGCGGTCAGCGGCTATGTGGATGAGGCGCTTTACCAGAGCACGGGCGAAGGCACCCGCAACATGCTCAAGAATCACGTTGGCCTTAAGGCCGACGACGTTGTGCTGGAGATCGGCTGCGGCGTCGGCCGCTCGGGCGTGTATGTCGCCCCCATCTGCAAGGAATGGATCGGCGTCGACGTTTCCGAGAACATGCTCGCCCATACGCGAAAGCGTCTGGGGCAGTTGACGAACTTCCGCACCGTCGCTTCCAACGGATACGATCTTTCCGCGATCGACAGCGCATCTGTCGATCTGGTGTATTGCACTGTCGTATTCATGCATCTCGATGAATGGGAGCGCTACAATTACATCAAGGAAGGCTTTCGCGTGTTGCGCCCCGGCGGCCGCATGATCGTCGACAACGTCGATCTGACCACCGACGCGGGCTGGAAGTTCTTCGAGGATCATTGCAAGATTCCGCCGGCGGAACGGCCGGCGAACGTCAGCAAAACCTCGACGCCGGATGAGTTGCGCACCTATTTCAAGCGCGCCGGTTACGAGAAGCTGGAACAGCGCCAATGGGACCTTTGGGTCGTCACCTGGGGCTACAAGCCGAAGTAGGCTCGCCTCACTTCTCGTCCAGCACCATCACCGCGTCCCAGTTTTCCGGCGGCGCGGCGGCTTCCAGGGCGTTGAAGCGGCGCAGGTGGTAGCCGTAGAGGCCGCGCGCGGCGGCGGGGGCCTGCGTCTCCAATTCGGAGGCCAGTTCGCGCGCCGCGGTGAAATCGCGGGCGCGGTAGAGCGCCATCATCCGCGCGTGGCCGCTGGCGAGCGCGGCGAATTCGGCAGATGCGGCCAGTTCCGCGTCGCCGACCAGCGCGAACACCCCGACCGGGTGCGTCTTGTTCTTGAACACGACCGCGTCGACCTCCAGCCAGGCGAATTTCGACGCCTCCGCCCGCGTCGCCTCGCTGGCGACGATGTCGACGCCGAACTGCTTGCTGGCGCTCTCCAGCCGCGAGGCGACGTTGACCTCGTCGCCGATCACGGAATAGTCGAACCGGCGCAGCGAGCCGAGATTGCCGACGCAGGCCTCGCCGGTGTTGAGCCCGAGGCCGAACTTGACCGGCTTGAACGGCCGCCCCGCCGCCTGCGCCTCGCGCAGCCATTGCGCGTTGAGCGCGGAAAGCGCTTCGCGCATGGCGAGCGCCGCCTCGACCGCGTGCGCGGCGTGGCGCGCGTCGTCGAGCGGCGCGTTCCAGAACGCCATGATCGCGTCGCCGATGTATTTGTCGACCGTGCCGCGCTGTTGCAGCACGATGTCGGTCATCGGCGTCAGATATTCGTTTAAGAAACGCGTCAGTTCGGTCGCCGTCTTGCCCTCCGACAAAGTGGTGAAGCCGCGCAGGTCGGAGAACATCAGCGTCACCCGCCGCTCCTCGCCGCCGAGCCGCAGCACCGAGGGATCGGCGGTCAGCTTCGCCACCACGGTCGGCGACACGTAGCGGCCGAAGGCGGAGCGGATTTCGCGCGCCTCGCTCTGCTTGCGCGCGAACAGCGCCAGCACGCCGCAGAAATAGACGAAGCCGGAGGCGACCGAGGGCATGATCGGATCGAGCAGCAGGCCGGCGCGGCTGAACGCCCACCACGAACCCGCCAGCGAGCCGGCCGCCGCCACCAGCCCGATCAGCGTGCCGCCGAGCGTCGACATGAGCGGCAGCGAGATCGCCAGCACGGCCGAGAGCGCCAGAGTGTAGAGGAATTCCGCGCCCGGCGCCCAATCGGGCCGGCTCAGCCGGTCGTTCATCAGGATTTGGCCGGCGATCTCGGCGTGCTGCACCACGCCGGGCGCGGCCGGCGACAGCGGCGTGGCGACGATGTCGTAAAGCAGTTGCGCGCTGACGCCGATGAACACGATCTTGCCGGCGAAGACGGAGAGATCGGCGCCGGGCGCGAACAGGCTGGCGGCGGAAACGCGGATGCGCGGATCGTCGCCGGCGAAATGGATGCGGAAATCGCCGCGCGGCCCTGTCTGCGCCACCGCGTCGCCGTCGCGGATCGCCACCATGCCGGTATGTGCGCCAAAGCCGAATTCGCCGCTCGCGTTGGACGATTTCACCGTGTAGCTCGACGCCCCCTGCGCGACGCGCAGCGCCTCCAGCGCAAAGGCCGGGGTGAGCCGGCCGTTGACGTCGAGCACCAGCGGCACGCGGCGCACGACGCGGTCGTTATCGGGCAGCCAGTTGAGAAAGCCGACGCCGGCGGCGGCCTGGGCGAATATCGGCAGCGGCGTCATCGCGCCGCGAAAGCCGTAGGCGTAGCGGGTCGGATCGTCGCCGGCGAAGGCGAAGCCGGCTTTTTCGGCCAGCCGCGGCGCGTTGCCGTCGTTGGTGAAGAACTGGCCGAGCACGACTGGGCGGCCCTGGATCGCCTGCGCCAGCCGCGCGTCGTCCTGCGGATCGCCGGGGTCGTACAGCAGCACGTCGAGCGCGACCACGGCGGCGCCGGCGTCGGCGATCTTTTCGATCATCTCGGCCAGCCGCGCGCGCGGCCACGGCCAGCGGCCGAGCTTGGCGATCGAGGCGTCGTCGATCTCGACGACGCGGATCGGCGGCGGCGCGTCGCTGACGCGCGGCCGCCAGCGCTGGAACTCGTCGAACAGCAGGTTCTGCACCGCGACCCGCTCGCTCGATTCGACCAGCGCCCACGGCGCGGCGACGAAAATGGCGAGCCCGACCACGACCCAGTAGGACAGCCGCGCGACGAGGCGGCGCATCCGCTGGCTGCGCGCGGAGCGCTCTGCGATGGGCGCCGTTGCAAGTCTGTCGAGCATGTCATTCCCGCCAGGCGCCACCTTAGCCGAGCGCGGGCGGGGCGCGAAGCGTGGCGCGCGTTTAAGCGGGGGCGCGACATCGGGCTGTCACAATTCCTTCGTCGCTGCGTCGCCTCGCGGGCGCATGGGCCACGCGGGCGCCATGTCGCGGATCATACGAGCGAAAAGCCGGCGCCGATCTCGTTTTTTCGTTGCCAACCCTCGGTCAGTGTGTTTCCCGATGGACCTGCCGTTCTGGTCGCCGGAGTCCCGCGCCGTAAGCCAGACCAAGGGCGCCGGGGGTCCGTCAATGTCGCCACTCCACGCGGTGGCCGCCTATGGGCGGCGCGCGCTGCCCAACCATTGGGATGTGCTGGCGCTGGCCTCGATTCTGGCGGTGTTCGCGGCGGTGGCGCGCGCCTATCACGGCATTTCCGCGCCGTTGCCCGACCTGCATCAGGCCGCCGTCTCGCTCGACTATGCGGATTTGCCTTATTACGCGCTGCGCACGACGCTGCGCATGTTCGCCGCGCTGTTCTTCTCGCTGATCTTCACCTTCACCTACGCCACGCTCGCCGCCAAGAGCCGGCGCTGGGAGATGGTGCTGATTCCCGTGCTCGACATTTTGCAGTCGGTGCCGATTCTCGGCTTCCTCTCCTTCACCGTCACCTTTTTCATGGGCCTGTTTCCCGGCAACGTGCTGGGCGCGGAATGCGCGGCGGTGTTCGCGATCTTCACCAGCCAGGCCTGGAACATGGCGTTTTCGTTCTACCAGTCGCTCAGGACGGTGCCCAAGGACCTCGACGAGGTCGCGCGCGGCTATCGCTTCACCGGCTGGCAGAAATTCTGGGCGCTGGAGGCGCCTTACGCCGTGCCGGGCCTGATCTGGAACACGATGATGTCGATGTCGGGCGGCTGGTTCTTCGTCGTCGCCTCGGAGGCGATCACGGTCGGCGACACCACGGTGACGCTGCCCGGCGTCGGCTCGTTCATCGCCAAGGCCAATGACGCGGGCGACTGGCCGGCGGTCGGCATGGCGGTGCTGACGATGGGCGTGGTCATCCTGCTCTACGATCAACTGCTGTTCCGGCCGGTGATCGCCTGGGCGGCGAAATTCCGCGTCGAATTGTCGTCGGCGCAGGAGGTCGAGGAATCCTGGGTGCTGCGGCTGTTGCAGCGCACCCGCTGGGTGCGCGGCGCGGCGCAGCCGGTGTTCCGCTTCCTGCGCAGACTGTCGCTGCTGCGCATCGGCCTGCCGCCGGCGCCCAAGGTGAAGATGCTGGTCAACACGCGCGCGGCGCGGCGCGGGCTCGATCTGGTCTGGTACGCCGGCATCGCGGCGGTGGCGCTGTACGGGCTCTACAGCGTCGTCACCTTCATCGCGACCGAACTGGGCTGGGCCGACGTGGCGCAGGTGCTGACGCTGACTTTCTACACGCTAACCCGCGTGGTGGTGCTGATGGCGCTGGCGAGCCTGATCTGGGTGCCGATCAGCGTCTGGGTGGGCTTGCGGCCGCGCTGGGCGGAGGCGATCCAGCCGCTGGCGCAATTTCTCGCCGCCTTCCCGGTGAACCTGATGTTCGGCGCGGCGGTCAGTCTGGTGCTGACCTTCCATCTCAACCCCGACATCTGGCTGAGCTTCCTGATCGTGTTCGGCACGCAATGGTACATCGTGTTCAACACCATCGGCGGCGCGGCGGCGTTCCCCAACGATCTGCGCGAGGCGGCGGCGAATCTTCGGGTGCGCGGCTGGGCGTGGTGGCGCGACGTGATGCTGCCCGGCGTCGCGCCCTATTACCTCACCGGCGCGATCACGGCCTCCGGCGGCTCGTGGAACGCCTCGATCGTCGCCGAATGGGTGAGGTGGAAAGACCAGACGGTGGCGGCGCATGGCGTCGGCGCCTATATCGCGCAGGCGACCGACAAGGGCGATTTTCCTCGCATCGTGCTCGGCATCGCCGTCATGTCGATCGTCGTCACCTTGTTCAACCGCCTGTTCTGGCGCCGGCTCTACGCCTACGCCGAACGCCGCCTTAGACTCTGAGACCTGGCCCATGCTCGACCTGACCGCGCCGCCGCTGCTCGACGTCAACCACGTCAGCCAGAGCTTCTCCAAGGGCTCGGGCGAGATGGGCGCGCCGATCCTCAAGGACGTGTCGCTCACGTTGCGCGCGGGCGAGATCGTCGGCCTGCTCGGCCGTTCGGGCTGCGGCAAATCCACGCTGCTGCGGCTGATCTCCGGCCTGACGCGGCCGACCGAGGGCGTGGTGACGCTCGACGGGCGGACGGTGGACGGGCCGGCCGAAGGCGTCGCCATGGTGTTCCAGAGCTTTGCGCTGTTTCCCTGGCTGACCGTGCTCGACAATGTGGAGATCGGCCCGCGCGCCATCGGCGTCGGCGAGATCGAAACCCGCAAGCGGGCGCTAAAGGCGATCGACACGATCGGCCTTGACGGCTTCGAATCGGCCTATCCGAAGGAGCTTTCGGGCGGCATGCGCCAGCGCGTCGGCTTCGCCCGCGCGCTCGTGGTGCAGCCGAAAGTGCTGCTGATGGACGAACCGTTCTCCGCGCTCGACGTGCTGACGGCGGAGACGTTGCGCACCGATCTGCTCGACCTGTGGCACGAGAAGCGGCTCAACATAAAGTCGATCCTGATGGTGACCCACAACATCGAGGAGGCGGTCCTGATGTGCGACCGCATTCTGGTGCTGGCCTCCCATCCCGGCCGCATCTCGGCCGAGATCGCCAATCCGCTGCCGCATCCGCGCGACCGGCTCGATCCGGAATTCCGCAATCTGGTCGAAAAGATCTACGCGCTGATGACGCAGCGGCCGGAGCCCAAGCCGTTGCAGACCGGCACCGCCTCGGCGCCCAACCTCGGCATTGCGCTGCCGCGCGTCAGCACGAACTCGATCGCCGGCATGATCGAGGAGATCGCCGCGCCGCCGTACCACGGCGTCGCCGATCTGCCGCATCTCGCCGATTCGCTGCAACTGGAGATCGACGATCTGTTCCCGCTCGGCGAGACGCTGCAACTGCTGAAGCTCGCCGAATTCGCCGACGCCGACATCAAGCTGACGCCGCTGGGGCGGCGCTTCGCCGACATGGACGTCGATCAGCGCAAGAAGGTGATGGGCGAGCAGTTGCTGGCCAACATCCCGATCGCCGCCCACATCAAGCGGGTGCTCGACGAACGGCCGAGCCACCGCGCCCCCGCGACACGTTTTCGTGAGGAATTGGAGGACTTCATGTCCGAGGATTACGCCGAGCGGACGCTGCGGTCGATCATCAATCTCGGCCGCTACGGCGAATTGTTCGCCTATGACGAGAGCGCGCAGACGTTCTCCTACGAAAATCCGACCTGAGGCTCGCGCAAGCCCGGCGCGCTAGGCGGATTCGTCTTTATATCCGCTTGTTTCGGTTCCGCCGATCCGTTACCCCTATTGCAGCGCACAATCGTCCAAGGAGCGACCCGATGGCCAAGTCCCCCGCAGTGCTCACCTTTGGCGAGAAAAAAGTCGAATTGCCGATAAAGTCCGGCACGATCGGTCCCGACGTGGTCGATATCGCCAAGCTCTACAGCCAGACGGGCATGTTCACTTTCGATCCCGGCTTCACCTCGACGGCGAGCACCGAATCCAAGATCACCTTTATCGACGGCGACGAGGGCGTGTTGCTCTATCGCGGCTATCCGATCGAGCAGCTCGCCGAGCACGGCGATTTTCTCGAAACCTGCCATCTGCTGCTGTACGGGGAATTGCCGACCGCCGCGCAGAAGGCGGACTTCGACAATCGCGTCACGCGCCACACCATGGTGCACGAGCA
>JAGWRL010000349.1 GCA_028876585.1 Pseudomonadota bacterium
CCGGTCGCGATAGCGGATCAGGATCGGCGAGAGATAGGCGTCGACCACCGTCGTGTCGCCGCGCCCGACCAGCTTGATCAGCGCCGAACATTCGTGGCTGACCGAGACTTGCGGGAAGCCCAGTTCGCGGGCGATTCGGGCGACGAGGCGCTCATGCGCGGGAAAAGCCCAGGCGTGCAGCAGCACGATCGCCACCGCCTCGAAGCCGCGTTCGCGCACGCCCGCCAGCGCGGCGCGCACGGCCGCCTCGTCCGGCGCCGTCTCCACCGTCCCGTCGGCCAGCACCCGCTCGTCGATTTCGACCGCCTCGGCGTAGAGCTGGCTCGGCTTGACGATCTGCTTGGCGAAGATTTTCGGCCGCGCCTGATAGCCGATCTCCAGCGCGTCGCGGAAACCGCGCGTGGTGATCAGCGCCACCCGCTCGCCGGCGCGCTCCAGCAGCGCGTTGGTGGCGACCGTCGTGCCCATTTTGACGAAGCCGATCGCGCCTTCAGGGATCGCCGCGCCGGCGGCGACCCGCAGAAGATCGCGAATCCCCTGCACGGCCGCGTCCCGGTAGGCCGGGCTTTCCGACAGCAGTTTTCGCGCATGAAGCGCGCCTTTCGGGTCGCGCCCGATCACGTCGGTGAAGGTGCCGCCGCGGTCAATCCAGAAATCCCAACGCTTCGCCTTGACGGCCATTTGAACTCCTCGCGCCTGAGCCGGCTTGGCGGACGGGCGGGCTGCAACTATGCTCGGTCGTCATGGCCGGGCTTGTCCCGGCCATCCAAGTGGGCGGGCTCAAGCCGATCAGCCAACAAGGTCCCGCGCTCCGAGGGTTTCTCGCAGCCGCCGGGGCTTTCGTCGGCGTGGATGGCCGGGACAAGCCCGGCCATGACGCGGCGGGCGACGTATAATGGCTCAGGGCGGGGCCGCGCAAACGGAGATATTCCATGGATTACGTTCGTTTCGGCCAGACCGGCATGCGGGTTTCGCGGCTGTGTCTGGGCTGCATGACCTATGGCTCGACCCAATGGCGCGATTGGGTTTTGGAGGAGGACGCCGCCCGCCCCTATTTCCGCGAGGCGTTGGAATTGGGCATCAATTTCTTCGACACGGCGGACGTCTACAGCCTCGGCGTCAGCGAGGAGATCGTCGGCCGCGCGCTCAAGGCGCACGCCAAGCGGCGCGAGGTGGTGGTCGCCACCAAGGTGAACGGCAAGATGGGCGAATACGCCAATTCCGGCGGCCTGTCGCGCAAGCACATCATGGAAGCGGTCGACGCCTCGCTGAAGCGGTTGCAGATGGATTACGTCGATCTCTACCAGATCCACCGCTTCGACCCCGAGACGCCGATGGAGGAGACGCTGGAGGCGCTCAACGACGTCGTGCGCGCCGGCAAGGCGCTCTATGTCGGCGCCTCCTCGATGTACGCCTGGCAATTCGCCCGGATGCTGGCGATCACCCGCGCCCGCGGCCACGCGACCTTCGCGTCGATGCAGAATTACTACAACCTGATCTATCGCGAGGAGGAGCGCGAGATGATGCCGCTGTGCGCGGCCGAGGGGATCGCCGTCATCCCGTGGTCGCCGATGGCGCGCGGCTTTCTCGCCGGCTCCGGCGTCGGCGCCAACGCCGCCACCCTGCGCGGCCGCACCGACCCGTTCTCCCATACGCTCGGCCTCGGCTCGGCGCAGGACGAGGCGATCCGCCTCAAGGTGGTCGAAGTCGCGCGCGATCTCGGCGTCAAGCCGGCCGTCGTCGCTTTGGCCTGGGTGCTGTCAAAGCCGTTCGTCACCGCGCCGATCATCGGCGCCTCGAAACCGCATCACCTGCAAGACGCGATGGCGGCGCTGGCGCTAAAACTCGACGCGGAGACCATCGCCAAGCTGGAGGCGCCCTACCAGCCGAAGGCGGTGGTGGGGCACTAAGGCCGTCAGTTCGCCTCTTCCGGCAGCGCGGGAATCGGCGCGACCGGCACGCCCTCCTCCAGCAGCGCCTTGACCTCGGCGAGATTGGCTTGGCCGCGGATCGCCCGCTCCGGTTCGTCGCCGGCGTGGATCGCGCGCGCCACGCTGGGGAAGGCTTCGCCGACGTCGTCGGTTTTCGCCTCGATCTCGCGCCGCATCGCCCGCATGGCGTGGCGAAACGCCTGCGCTTTCGCATCGACCAGCGCGTCGCTGCGTCCGCCCGTGACCACCGCAGGCGCCATCGGCGCCTTGGCGATCCGGCTCGAACCGCAGTCGGGGCAAGTCACGAACCCGCGCTTGACCTGTTCGTCATAGGCGGCGCCGTCGGGAAACCAGCTCTCGAATTCATGGCCGTGATCGCAGGCGAGCGAAAACTTGATCACGTCAGCAGCGGGTCGAGCCGTCCCGCTTCTTCGAGCGCGTAAATGTCGTCGCAGCCGCCGACATGGGTCTCGCCGATCCAGATTTGCGGCACGGTCGAGCGCCCGCCGGCCTTGGCCGCCATCGCGGCCTGGGCGGCGCGGTCGCCGTCGACGGAGATCTCCTTGAAGTCCGCGCCCTTGCGCCGCAACAGATCCTTGGCGGCGTGGCAATAGGGGCAGGTCGATTTGGTGTAAACGACGATCGGCGGCAAGGTCTCAATCTCCCAACGCAGCAGATATATGTGACGTTTCGACGTCGGCACAAGCCTCAGCGCGCGACGCGCGCGAACACCAGGACATCGACCGCTTTCGCCCCGCCGCGCAGCAGCGCGCGGGCGGCGGCGTTGGCGGTCGCGCCCGAGGTCAGCACGTCGTCGATCAGCACGATGCGGCGGCCGCTGACGTTCGCCCCCTCCGGGCAGCGGAACGCGCCTTGCAGGTTGGCCGCGCGGGCGTCGCGGTGCAGCCCGACCTGCGAGCGGGTGCGCTTCACGCGGGCGAGCAGGCCAAGCTCGAGCGGCTTGCCGCTGCGCCGCGACACTTCGCGCGCCAAAGCCGCCGCCTGATTGAACTGGCGCCGCCACAGCCGCGTCACATGCAGCGGCACCGGCGCCAGCGCGTCCGCCTCGGCCAGGATGTCGGCGCCGGCGCGCGCCATCCAGCGCCCCATCGGCCGCGCCAACTCGGTCCGGTCGGAATATTTGAGCCGATGCACCAGCCGCCGCGCCGGCCCGTCCTCGAACAAGGCGACGGCGCGGGCGCGCTGGAACACCGGGGGATCGTCGACCGCGCGCTGTGACAGCACGCCCTCGCCCATCTCGTGCTCGAACGGCGTGCCGAGCCGGTCGCAGAACGGCCGCTCGATGAAGCGCACCGCGCCCCAGCAGCCGCCGCACAGGGCGCCGGGCTCGGCCACGGCGGCGCGGCAGGAGAGGCAGGTCGGGGGATAGACGACGTCGAGCGCGGCGCGGCGCGCGCCGTCAAACCACGCGCCAAGGCGACGCGGCCAGGAATCGGCGGTGACGGCGACGAGGCTCACGGCGCCAACTTAACGCAGCGGCGCGCAAAAGGCGATTGCGGTTTTCCCAGCGCTCGCGACGTGAGACAGTCGGGCCGCGCCGCCGCGAGCGGCGCTCGCACCCAAAGGGGGGACAACGTGACAACCCTCGCTACCTCGCGCCGCGAACTCATCGCCGGGCCGCTGCTGGCCGCCCTGTTCGCCGCGCTGCACTCGGAGACGGCGGGCGCGGCCGGCGTCGATCCGGCGATGACCGCGATCACCCCGCC
>JAGWRL010000350.1 GCA_028876585.1 Pseudomonadota bacterium
AGCCCGGCGCCGAGCACGACCAGCAGGCAGGCGGCCATGAAGAATTCCGGGCTGCGGGTCAACGCCACCGAGCGGAACAGCGGCCGCAGGCCGAGCCGGCCGATCAGGATCACCGCCGCCACCGCCAGCGCCGCCGGCGCCACCGTCAGCGTCAGCCGCCAGGCGAAATCGCCTGAGCCGCCGCGAGCGCTCAGCATCGTCACCATGAACAGCAGCGGCGCGACGGCGAGGTCCTGAAACAGCAGCACCGCGAAGGCGTAGCGCCCGACCGCGCTGCGTTGCAGCTTGGCTTCCGCCAGTGCCGGCACCACCATGGCGGTCGAGGATAGCGACAGAGCCGCGCCGAACACGATCGCCGCCGCCGGCGTCAGTCCGGCCGCCAGGGCCGCGCCGGCGATCAGCGCCGTCGCGGCGACGAGTTGCGCCGGGCCGAAGCCGAACACCAGCCGTCGCAGGCTCTTCAGCCGCTCGAACGTCAGTTCCAGCCCGATGGTGAACATCAGCGTCACCACGCCGAATTCGGCGAGCCGGCCAATCACCTCGACGTCGGACAGCAAAACGCCCTTCAGCCACGGCGCGCGGCCCGCCAACTGGCCGAGGCCGTAGGGGCCGAGCAGGGCGCCGGCGAGCACATAGCCCAGCACCGGACTGACGCGCAGCCGCACGAACAGCGGCGCGACCACGCCGGCGGTGGCCAGAAACACCAGCGCTTCGCGATAGAGGTCAAAGTCGTTGGTTGGATGCACGCGCGATTCCCGTGGAAAATCCGTCGCGAGCTTATTCCAATCGCGGCCGCCGGTAAGCGTGGAAATCCGGGCGCGGCTCGCTTAAGAGGGCGCCAGACATTCCCAGGAGCCGCCATGAGCCCGCAAGACCGTCACGCCGCCGTCGTCGCGACGATGAAGCTCGCGCCCGTCATTCCCGTGCTGACCGTGCGCGACGTCGCCGACGGCGTGGCGCAGGCGAGGGCGCTGGTCGCCGGCGGGCTGCCGGCGATCGAGGTGACTTTGCGCACGCCGGCCGCGCTCGCCGCCATCGCCGAAATCGCCCGCAGCGTGCCGGGCGCGCATGTGGGCGCCGGCACCATCGTCGATCCCGAGCAGATTCAGGCCGCCGTCGACGCCGGCGCTCGCTTTCTCGTCAGCCCCGGAACCTCGCCGGCGCTGGCGGCGGCGGCGGCGCAGGCGCCGATTCCGTTCCTGCCCGGAATCGCCACGCCGTCCGAGGCGATGACTTTGCGCGCGCTCGGCTTCCGCGCGATGAAACTGTTCCCGGCCGAGGCGGTCGGCGGCGCCAAACTGCTGGCCTCGATCTACGGGCCGCTGTCCGACATCGTGTTCTGCCCGACCGGCGGCATCGACGCGGCGAAGGCGCCGAGCTATCTCGCGCTGCCCAATGTGTTGTGCGTCGGCGGCTCGTGGATGCTGCCCAAGGCGGCGCTGGAGGCGGGCGATTACGCGCAGGTCGAGGCCATCGCGCGCGAGGCGGCGAAGCTGAAGGGTTAACCGCTGTCGGCTATGTCGAAAGCCCCCGCCGAAGAGTCCGCATGTTCAAATCGCTGTACGACCGCCTGATCGCGCTGGCGGAAAGCCCGAACGCCCCTTACGCGCTGGCCGCCGTCGCCTTCGCGGAAAGCTCGGTGTTTCCCATTCCCCCCGACGTGCTGCTGGCGCCGATGGCGCTGGCGCGGCCGCAGCGCGCCTGGGCCTATGCGCTGATCTGCACCGTCGCCTCGGTGATCGGCGGCATGCTCGGCTACGCCATCGGCGCGCTGCTGTTCGACACGCTCGGGCAATGGCTGATCCATCTCTACGGCTACTCCGACCGCGTCGCCGCGTTGAAGGAGACCTACGCCAAATGGGGCGCGCTGGTGATTCTGGTGAAGGGGGTGACGCCGATCCCGTTCAAGCTGGTCACCATCGTCAGCGGCCTGCTAGGTTATAACTTCGCATTGTTCGTGGCGCTGTCGATCGTCACCCGCGGCGCGCGGTTCTTCCTCGTCGCCGGCGCGCTCAACCTGTTCGGCGACAGTCTGCGCGGCGCGCTGGAACGTCATTTCGCCATTTTCGTGCTTCTCAGCGTGGCCGTGGTCGTGCTCGGCTTCGTGCTCGCCGCGCACGCGCTTTAACTGAAGAGGCGCCCTTGCTGTTTTCCCAACAAACGCCGCGCGACAGCGCGCTGGCGATCGCCGCTCTGGCGTTCGTGACCATCGCCGGTGCGTGGATCTTTGAATATGCGGGCTATCCCCCCTGCGATCTCTGCCTGGAGCAGCGCTTCGCTTATTACGCAGGCGTGCCGCTCGGGCTATTGATCGCCGCCGCCGTCGGCGCGCGCGCCCCCCGCGCGCTGGTCTCGGCCGGTTTCGCGCTGCTGGCGGCGATCTTCCTCTACAACGCGGGGCTGGCGATCTATCATTCCGGGGTCGAAGCGAAATATTGGACCGGCCCGACCGCCTGCACCGGCGGCGCGCTGGCTCCGGCGGGCGGCGACCTGCTGAAACAATTGGAGACGGTCAAGGTCGTGCGCTGCGACGAGGTGAACCTGCGCGTGTTCGGCTTTTCGCTCGCCAACTGGAACATCCTGATTTCGGCGGCGCTGGCGGCGCTCGCCGCCGCTGCGCTGCTGCGCAAGGGGCGTTAGGCCCGACGGCGCGGGCGACGCGCGGCCCGGCCTTTGCTAGAGAAGGGGCGCCTTCTCACGAAAGTCTGGCGATGCCCGAACCCAACACCCGTTTCGAATATATCGCCGGCCTGTGGCAGAGCGTGACCGACCGCGGCCGCGCGCTGGTCGGCATCAAGCGCGCGCCCCCGCTCGGCGTCGACGCGCTGATCGACCTCGCCGGCAAGCTGCTGTCGGGGCGGGGCGAAGCCTCGGGCGCGGCGACCGCCGCCGCGATGCTGGCCGGATTTTCCGCCTTGAGCGAGGCCGAGCAGCGGCTGTTCCTCGAACGCGCCGACGCCGTCTACGGCCCCGATCTCGCCGCGCTCGAACAGGCCGCGCGCGAATTCCTCGACGCGCCGGACGCCGCGCGCGCCGCCGATCTGTTCGCCCGCGCCGAGCCGTTGCGGCAGGAGCTGATCCGTCGCCTCAATCACGCCCCCGGCGGCACTTTCGCGCTGGTCAAGATGCGCGAGACGCTGCTCGCCGCGATGAAGGACGGCGCGGCGCTCGAAGCGTTCGACCGCGATTTCCGCCACCTGTTCGCCTCCTGGTTCAACCGCGGCTTTCTCGTGCTGCGCCGGATCGAATGGACCACGCCCGCCAATATCCTGGAAAAGATCATCCGCTACGAAGCGGTGCATGAAATCTCGAATTGGGACGAGTTGCGCCGCAGGCTCGATCCGCCCGACCGGCGCCTCTACGCCTTCTTCCATCCCGCTTTGGCCGACGAGCCGCTGATCTTCGTCGAAGTGGCGCTGACCTCGGCGATTCCTGACGCGATCCAGCCGCTGCTCACCTCCGACCGCGCCGCGCTCGCGCCGCAGAACGCGACGACGGCGGTGTTCTATTCGATCTCCAACGCGCAGGCGGGGCTCGCCGGCGTCAGTTTTGGCAATTTCCTGATCAAACAAGTGGTCGAGGACCTGCGCCGCGAATTGCCGCGGCTACAGACCTTCGTGACGCTGTCGCCCGTCCCCGGCCTGGCGCGCTGGCTGGCGCAGGAGCGCGCCGACGAGGCCTCGCGCTTTCTCGGGGCCGAGCCGCGCCGCCTGTTGGCGGCGATCGAGGCCGGCGAGACGCCCGAGGGCGGCGAGCGCGCCTTGGCGTCGCTCGCCGCCGCCTATTTCCTGCAAGCGCGCACGCCCTCCGGCCGCGTGATCGATCCGGTCGCCCGCTTCCACCTCGGCAACGGCGCGCGGCTGGAGCGCATCAACCCGCGCGGCGACCTGTCGCCGGCCGGCCTGCGGCAATCGCTCGGCGTGATGGTCAACTATCGCTACGATCTCGACGAGATCGAGGCCAACCACGAAGCCTTCGCCAATCGCGGAACCGTGGCGGCGTCCTCGGCGGTGAGAAAGCTGGCGGCAGGGTCTGGGGGGAAGGGGTAGGGGGCGATTTTTCCGAATTCCCTGGCGGTCGTGCTACACTTTTCCATGTCCTGGAGGGTTGGTCGATGAGCAAACCCGTTATCTTCACCGTATTGGCGGCATGGGACGAGGAGGCGAAGGTTTGGAGCGGTCATTGCGACGACATTCCCGCCGCCGCCGATGCGGAAACGCTGGATGAATTGCTGACGAAGATTTCCCGCATGGCGCTGGATCTGGCGCCTGACAATCATCCGGGCCTGTCGGCCGATGCGATCTTCATCCAAATCGTCGCGCTGCGCGATGCGACTCCGCTGGCCGCGTGAATGGCGCCGCAATTTGATAATCCGCTGCGGGCGCTGCTCACCGAAGCGGGTTGCACGATGGTGAGGCAAGGGCGCGGAAGTCACGAAATCTGGCGCAGTCCCCTGACGGGCCGCAGCTTTGCCGTCCCCGTCGGCATTCCGAGCCGGCATACGGCAAACGCGATTTTGCGTCAGGCGGGGTTGCCGAAAGCGTTCTGAGCCCTCCCGCTACCCATTCTCCCGCTCGCGCCTCAGCCGCGCCCAATAATCGAGCCGCTTCTTCACCTCGCGCTCGAAACCGCGCTCGACCGGCTGGTACAGCTTTCGCCGCCCGATCGGATCGGGCCAGTAATTCTGGCCGGAGAAGGCGTCGGGCTCGTCGTGGTCGTAGCGGTAATCGGCGCCGTAGCCTTCGCGCTTCATCAACTTGGTCGGGGCGTTGAGGATCGTCTTGGGCGGGGCGGGGGAGCCGCTCGACGCCGCCAGCGCCTGCGCCGCCTTGAAGGCGGTGTAGAGCGCGTTCGATTTCGGCGCGCAGGCGCAATAGACCACCGCCTGCGCGATCGCGAGTTCCCCCTCGGGGCTCCCTAGAAAATCGTAAGCCTCCTTGGCGGCGTTGGCGACGACGAGCGCCTGCGGGTCGGCCAGCCCGATGTCCTCGGCCGCCATCCGCACGATGCGGCGGGCGAGGAACAAAGGGTCCTCGCCGGCGTCGAGCATGCGGGCGAAATAGTAGAGCGCCGCGTCGGGGTCGGAGCCGCGCACGCATTTGTGCAGCGCGGAGATCAGGTTGTAATGGCCGTCCTGCGCCTTGTCGTAGATCGGCGCGCGCCGCTGCACGATCTCGGTCAGCCCGGCGGTGTCGAAGTTTTCGCCCGGCCGCGCGGCGCGCCAGACTTCCTCCGCCAGCGTCAGCGCCGCCCGTCCGTCGCCGTCGGCCATGCCGATCAAGGCGGCGCGCGCGCCCTCGTCGAGCGGCAGCGGCTGGCCGGTCTCCGCCTCCGCCCGCGCCAGCAATTGCCCGACCGCCGCCGCGTCGAGCGATTTGAACACCAGCACCCGCGCGCGCGACAGCAGCGCCGCGTTGAGTTCGAACGAGGGGTTCTCCGTCGTGGCGCCGATCAGCGAGATCGAGCCGTCCTCCATCACGGGCAGGAAGCTGTCCTGCTGCGCCCGGTTGAAGCGATGGATCTCGTCGACGAACAGCACCGTGCGCCGCCCCTCGGCGCGGCGGGCGCGCGCCGCCTCGAACAGCTTTTTCAGATCGGCGACGCCGGTGTGGATCGCCGATGCCTGCACGAATTCGGCCCGCGCCTGCGCGCCAATCAGCCGCGCGACGGTGGTCTTGCCCGTCCCCGGCGGCCCCCAGAAAATCATCGAGCCGAGCGAATCGGCGGCCATCAACCGCGTCAGCGCGCCGTCGGGGCCGGTCAGATGCGGCTGGCCGGCGACTTCGTCGAGGGTGTTGGGGCGCAACCGGTCGGCGAGCGGGGCAGGGGTCATGGCCCCATTTGCCGGCGCGGGGGGCGTCCTGTCCAGTTCGGCGACGCTTAGGCCGCCGCCGCTTCGCGATCGGCTTGCGGCGTGGCGAGCCACAGCCGCCCCTGCGCGATCAGGCCGCGCATCGAGGTGGGCTTGCCGAGCAGGTAGCCCTGCGCCTGGCTGCATCCTTCGGCGCGCAGCATCTCCAACTGCCCTTCGGTCTCGACGCCCTCGGTCAACACCGGGATGCCAAGCCCGTTGCCGAGCGCGAGCACCGCGCGCAGCACCGCCATCGCCTGCGGACTGGTCTCGATCTCCCACAGGAACGAGCGGTCGAGCTTGATCTTGTCGATCGGGAACATCCGCAGGGTCGACAGCGAAGAATGGCCGGTGCCGAAATCGTCGAGCGCCAGGCTGACGCCGAGTTCGCGGATCTTGCGCATCGCCCGCAGCGAGGCGCGCGCCTCGCGGATGATCGCCGATTCCGTCAGTTCGAGCTCGAGCCGCGACGGGGGCAGGCCGGTTTCGGCCAGCACCGCCGCCACCGTGTGCGGGAATTGCGTGTCCGTCAGTTGCAGCGGCGACAGATTGACCGCGATCTTGACCGGATTGGCCCAGAGCGCGGCTTCGCGGCAGGCGGTGCGCAGCACCCACAGCCCGAGCGCGTCGATCAAGCCGTATTCCTCGGCGACGGGGATGAATTCGGCCGGCGGCGTATAACCGCTCTCGCGCGGCCAGCGCGCCAGCGCCTCAAAACCCTGGATCGCGCCGCCCTCGACGGCGGTCTGCACCTGATAGTGGACTTCGAGTTCGCCCTTGTCGATCGCCGCGCGCAGGTCGGACGCCATCTGGCGGCGCGCGCGCACCCGCTCGCCCATCGTCGGGTCATAGGGGCACACCGGCGCGTTGTGATCGGCCTTGGCGCGCTGCAAGGCGAGAAAGGCGTTGTTGAACAGCGCCTCGACGCCGCCGCCGTCGCGCGGAAACTCGGCGATGCCGAAGCTGGCGTTGATCTGGGTCTCGAAATCCTGCGCCTGCACCGGCGCGGCGAAAATCGCCGTGAGCCGCTCGACCAGCCCGGCCAGGCTGTTGTCGTCCTCGACGAGATGGGCCACTGCGAATTCGTCGCCGCCGAGGCAGGCGCCGAATTCCTGGGGCCTCAGCGCGCCGCGCAGCCGCTCGGCGACGCGCTTCAGCACCACATCGCCCGCGAAATGCCCGTACTGATCGTTGACGTATTTGAAGCCGTTGAGATCGATCGTCACCAGCGCGACGCGTCCGCGCATGATCGCGGCGTCCTCGATCTGCCGCTCCAGATGCGCGCGCAGATAGCTGCGGTTGGGCAGTCCGGTCAGCGGATCGCGCAGCGACATCGCCCGCATCCGCTTATAGGCGTCGGCGCGAATGTCCTGATCGATCAGATAGGTCACGACGCCGGCGCCGATGATGATCATGGTCATGCCGAGAATGGCGAGCGCCAGCGCGTGGAGCGCCATCCCGTTCGTCGCCGTCACCTCGAACCGCAGCGCGATGATCCTCAGCGCCGCCATGCCGGTGAAATGCAGGCCGATGATCGCCGCCGTCAGGCACGCCAGCGCGTAAGCCTGCGCCCGGCCGCGCTGGCCATGCACCGCCAGATGCAGGCCCGCCGCGCCAAAGCCCATGGCGACCGCGATCGAGGCGATCAACGTCGGGAGGTTCCAGGCGACGATGCCTTCAACCCGATAGGCCAGCATGCCGCAATAATGCATCGCCGAGATCGCCACGCCGAGCAGCGCGCCGCCGAGCAGCGCCTGCCCGCGCCAGCGCCCGCCCAGCGCGACGACGAACGCGACAAAGGCGCCGAGCGAGGCGACCAGCGCCGAGGCGACGGTCAGCATCGGATCGAAGCCGATCGGCACGCCCGGTTGATAGGCGAGGATGGCGACGAAATGGGTGCACCAGATCGACGCGCCCGCCGAGGTCGCCGCCAGCGTCTCCCAGCCGAGCCGTTGCATGCCCTGCGCCTGCTTCGCCCGCCCGATCAGGCCCAGCAGCACCCAACTGCCGAACACGCACACCGCCGCGGCCGCCGCCACCAGCGACAGGTTGTGCTCAAACGCAAAGCAAGATTCGATCGACGCCATGAAATACGCTCCACCGGTCAAACGGACCGGCGCGCCTCAGTATGATCGAGTTGGGATGACGAAGCATCTCCAATATTGGAATTCAAAAACGATAGTAAAAGAGCGATGAAGGCGCCTGCGCTGGCCCTGAACGTCGCGATACGACAGTCCGTCCCCGCCAAGATCAACGCAAAAGTCTTGGCGGACGGGTCAACGGAAGTCACGCGTTGCCTAGACTTGGCCTGCCGCAGAGGTCGTACAATATATCGATACTTGACGTAACGGCGCCCGCCGCCCTCAGCCGACCTGCCCGCGATGGCGCAGGAACGCGTCGGCCAGCACGATGGCGACCATCGCCTCGGCGACCGGGGCGG
>JAGWRL010000351.1 GCA_028876585.1 Pseudomonadota bacterium
AATCCCGCGCGAGGAGCGGCGCAAGCTCGGCCTGTTCTGCAACGTGCGCGAGAGCGCGGTGGTCGAGGCGCGCGACGTCGCCGGTTCGATCTACGACGTGCCGGCCGCCTATCACGCCGCCGGGCTCGATCGCGAGGTGCTGGCCGCCTTCGGCATCGAGCCGGCGCCGAAGCCGAACATGCGGCGCTGGGAGGGCGTGTCGCACGCCTACCACAACCCCGAGGGCGAGGTGACGATCGCCATCGTCGGCAAATACACTGGGTTGAAGGACGCCTATAAATCTCTGATCGAGGCGCTGACCCACGGCGGCATGGCCAATCGCGTCCGGGTCAAGCTCGAATGGATCGAGAGCGAGATTTTCGAGAGCGGCGATCCGGCTTCGCATCTGGAAAACGTCGATGGCATTCTGGTGCCGGGCGGCTTTGGCGCGCGTGGCGCGGAGGGCAAGATTCTGGCGGCGAAATTCGCGCGCGAGCGCAAGGCGCCCTATTTCGGCATCTGTTTCGGCATGCAGATGGCGGTGATCGAGGCGACGCGGTCGCTGGCGGGGGTGGCGAGCGCCAATTCCTCGGAATTCGGCCCGACCGCCGAGCCGGTCGTCGGGCTGATGACGGAATGGCTGCGCGGCAACGAGCTTGAGCAGCGCCGCGCCGAGGGCGATCTCGGCGGCACGATGCGGCTCGGCGCCTATCGCGCCACGCTCGCGCCCGGCTCGAAGATCGCGCAGATTTACGGCGCCACCGAGATTTCCGAGCGCCACCGCCACCGCTACGAGGTCAACACCGCCTATCGCGAGCGGCTGGAGGCGAAGGGGCTGAGATTTTCCGGCATGTCGCCCGACGGGCTGTTGCCGGAGACGATCGAACTCGTCGATCACCCCTGGTTCATCGGCGTGCAATATCATCCCGAGCTGAAATCACGCCCGTTCGAGCCGCACCCGCTGTTTTCGAGCTTCATCGCGGCGGCGAAGGCGCAGAGCCGGCTGGTGTAGCCGCGAGATCAGCTTTCCAGCCGGATGTGGTTAATCACCTCGACCACGCCGGGGGCGGCGGCGGCCGTGCATTCGGCGAGTTCGCGCGCCAATTCGCTCTCCACCACGCCGCTAAGCACGGCGTGACCCTGGCGAACCTCGACCTGCAAGCGCTCTTGCGGCACGCCGGAATGATGATGCAGCGCATTGAGGACTTCGGCCAGAACTTCCTCGTCGCTGCTGCTGACTTGACCGTAGGGGTAAGCAAGGCGCCCGCGATCTTTGGGTGAGATCGTAGCCATCATGTTTCCTCCTTTCCGGCTTTACAACCCCGCGCTTATGGCCCTGGTTCCCGCCGGCGACGTCATAATGGCGCCACAAGTGGGAACTTTCGTTGCGCTAGCGCATTATTGCATTTGTGTTCCGCCCCAATTCCGGCGCGGAAACAAGGACGCCGCATGTCATTCCTAGGTAAAACGGCGCGGCGCGTGGAAGCGGGCGATCCGACCCGTCTCGGCGCCGCCTTCGACGGTCAGGGCGTCAATTTCGCGATCTTCTCCGCCTACGCCGAACGCATTGAGTTGTGCCTGTTCGACCCCAAGGGCAAGGAGACGCAGCGGCTGACGCTGCCCGAATACACCAACGAGGTCTGGCATGGCTATGTCCCCGGCGTCGGGCCGGGCCAGCTCTACGGCTATCGCGTGCATGGCCAGCACAATCCGGAAGCGGGGCATCGCTTCAACGCCAACAAGCTGCTGATCGACCCCTACGCCCGGCTCATTTCCGGCGCCATCAAGTGGGGACAGGCGACCTACGGCTACAAGTTCGGCGACCCGGCGGGCGATCTCTCGTTCGACGCAACCGACAGCGCCAAAGCGATGCCGAAATGCGTCGTGATCGAGCCGGAATCCGAACCCTCGCGGGCGCGTCCGGGGCGGGTGGCGTGGGACCGCAGCGTGATCTACGAAACCCACGTGCGCGGCCACACGATGCTGCATCCCAAGGTGCCCAAGCCGCTGCGCGGCACGTTCGAGGGCATGGCCCAGTGGGAGGTGATCGACTACATCAGGGGCCTCGGCGTCACCTCGGTCGAACTGATGCCGGTTCACTGGTTCGCCGACGACGATCAACTGTTGCAGAAGGGCCTGCGCAACTATTGGGGCTATAATTCACTTGGCTTTTTCGCGCCGATGACGCGCTACCTCGGCCCCCGGGGCCTGAGCGGTTTTCGCGACATGGTGCGCGCCTATCACGACGCCGGGCTCGAGGTGATCCTCGACGTGGTCTACAACCATACCGCCGAAGGCAACGAGAACGGGCCGACGCTCACGTTCAAGGGCATCGACAATTATTCCTACTACCGCACCATGCCCAACGAGCCGCGCTATTACATCAACGACACCGGCACCGGCAACACGATCAACACTTCGCATCCCCGCGTGCTGCAACTGGTGATGGACTCGCTGCGCTACTGGGCGAGCGAGATGGAGGTCGACGGCTTCCGCTTCGATCTCGGCGCCATCCTTGGCCGCGAGCCGAACGGGTTCAGTCAACGCAGCGGCTTCTTCGACGCCATCGGCCAGGACCCGGTGCTGTCGCGGCTCAAGCTGATCGGCGAGCCGTGGGACATCGGGCCGGGCGGCTATCAGGTCGGCGGCTTCCCGCCCGGCTGGTCGGAATGGAACGACAAGTTCCGCGACGGCGTGCGCGATTATTGGCGCGGCGAGCACAATTCGACGCGCGAACTCGCCTCGCGCGTCACCGGCTCCGGCGACGTCTACGATTTGCGCGGGCGGCGGCCGTGGTCGAGCGTCAATTTCGTCACCGCACATGACGGCTTCACGCTGCATGACCTCGTCTCCTACAACGAGCGCCACAACGAGGCGAACGGCGAGGACAACCGCGACGGCCATTCCGACAACCGCAGCCACAATCTCGGCGCCGAAGGGCCGACCGACGATCCCGCCATCCGCGCCGCGCGCGAGCGGCAGAAGCGCAACCTGCTGGCGACGCTGCTGTTGTCGCATGGCGCGCCGATGATCCTGGCCGGCGACGAATTCGGCCGCACGCAGGAAGGCAACAACAACGCTTATGCGCAGGACAACGAAATCTCCTGGCTGCGTTGGGACAGGATCGGCCCGCCGGACCGCAACCTGACCAATTTCGTGCGCGCGCTGCTGCGGCTGCGCGAGGCGCAACCGCTGCTGCGCCGCGACTCCTTCCGCGACGGCATGGTGGTGGAATGGCACAATCCCGCCGGCGGCCATCAGGACGACGAGGCCTGGAACGACGCCGGCGCGACCACCATCGGCCTGCGGCTGGCGCGCGACATGCCCGCCGATTGTTGGAGCGAGGTGATGATCCTGTTCAACGGGGTGGACGCGCAGACGACCTTCGTGTTGCCGGCGCGGCCGGGCAAGCCGTGGGAGATCGTCATCGACACCGCGCAGGGCGATCGCGCCGGGGCCGCGGCGCTCGGCCTCTCGGCGGACGGCAAGCCGCAGGCGGACCTGTTCCCGCGCTCGCTGATGCTGCTGATTTGAACCGGAAAACCCCTGAAATGCGGCTGCGGCGGCGACGATCAACGACATGTGAGCGCGGTCAGGCGCACTCCCGCCCGCAAGCTGTGAATCCTGGAAAAGCTGTTGGCGATCAAGGCGTTTCGTCTTCAACCGCAGGCCGGCAGTCTCGCATAGTAATTGCCGCTCGCGCGGGCGTGACCAGGCGCAAAGGCCGAGATTCCGCCTTATCGTCACATTCGTTTGGTACAGCAAACTTGCGGATGTTCTCTGCCGCTATGTTTGCTGAGGCCTTCTCAGTTGGTTAGTGGAACCGAACGTCCGAAGGAACGTGCAACCGATGAACTCCGGAAAGACAGATGAGAACGCTGGTTCGCCCTCTGTTCGGAACGAACGAGGCGAAAATGTCCGCGATTTCGCCCCCGAGGTCAGCGCTTCGGTGGCGGAGGCCGTGGACCAGGCGTTGCGAGCGCATTTCCAAGCCATCGCGGAGATGCCTTTGCCGGACCGTCTGCTCCTCTTGTTGGCGGAGTTCGGAACAAGCGAGCATAAGCTATGAACTTGCGCGCTCAGATTCCGCGCGCTTCGGCCCCGCCGGAGCCAACACAGGAATTTCGTGAAGGTCTGATCCGTGAGATGCGCGACCTGCGCGCCTTCGCGGTGTCGCTGTCGGGTTCGTTCGATCGGGCCGACGATCTTCTCCAGGAGACTTTGTTGAAGGCGTGGAGCAATTCCGCGAGCTTCATTCCGGGCACCAACTTGCGCGCCTGGTTGGTCACCATCCTGCGCAACACCTATTATTCGCAATATCGCAAGCGCGGCCGCGAGGCGCAGGACGTCGACGGCGTCTATTCGAGCCGCCTCGCCGCGCCGCCCAATCAGGAAGCGGCGCTCGATCTGGCCGATTTCCAGATCGCCCTGACGAAGCTCGCGCCCGAACATCGCGACGTGCTGCTGATGGTCGGCGCGGCGGGCCTGTCCTACGAGGAAACGGCGGAAATCTGCGGCGTCGCCGTCGGCACGATCAAAAGCCGGCTCAACCGGGCGCGCGTGCGGCTGGCCGACCTTCTGGGCATCCACGACGCCTCCGACCTCGGCATGGGTTCGGTGTCCGAAGCGGTGGTCAAAGCGCCCACCAACGTTTGATCGCGCGCTTGCCGGCTAGGCGCCGCAGCGTGCTGCGGGCGCGGCGACGGGCGCGAAACGGGCGGCGCCTTCCCTAACATCTTTGTGAACGAGAAGAGCCGCGCGGCGGGCTCTCGGGTCCAACTTAGGCTTAACTTTTCCTGTACCGGTCCGAATCGCCGGAACCGGCGCTGCGTTGGGTGAGTTGTGCAACGCGGTCAAGGTCAAGGACGGCGAATGAGCAAGCAGGAGCTTAACCCAACAGGCGCGTCAAACAAAACCAGCGCCGCAGACAGCGCCAGCGGATGCACCTGGGCGCCGCGCGTCCGTGTGTTGTTCGTCACTTCCGAACTTTGTGGATATTTGAAAGCGGGCGGCCTGGGCGAGGTTTCCGCCGCCCTGCCCCGCGCGCTCAACGGGCTTTGCGACATCCGCGTGCTGATGCCGGCTTACCCGGCGGTGCGCCGGCTGCACGACGACGTCGAGATCATCAAACACATGCCGGCCGTGGCGGGATTGCCGCCGTGGTCGCTCGGCCGCGCCGAGACGCCCGACGGGCTGACGATGTATTTCGTCATCTGCGACGCGCTCTACGATCGCGACGGCTCGCCCTATGGCGCGCAAGGCGCGGATTTCGGCGACAACGACGTGCGCTTCGCCCGGCTGTCGCTCGCCGCGGCGGAAATCGCCGAGGGCGTCGCCGATCCGAACTGGCGCCCCCATGTCGTCCACGCCAACGACTGGCCGACGGCGCTGACCCCCGCTTACATCAAGTGGAAAGGTCTCGACGTCGCCTCGATCCTGACCATCCATAACCTCGCCTTCCAAGGACTGTTCAATCGCGACCGGCTCGGCGCGCTCGCCATTCCCGAGCAGGCGATGAACATCGACGGCGTCGAGTTCCACGGCCGCGTGTCGTTTCTGAAGGCGGGCATCGCCTATAGTTCGCAGGTGACGACGGTCAGCGAGACTTACGCGCGCGAGATCACCAGTTGGGAGCATGGCTGCGGGCTCGACGGATTGCTGCGCACGCGCAGCGAGCGCGGCGAACTGACCGGCATCCTCAACGGCATCGATCCGAGTTGGGAAGCGTTCGCCGAGGAGGCGGAAGGGCCGGAATTCGTGCGCGACTTCAAGACGCAGAAGGCGCGCGAACTGCGCCGGCTGTTCCGGCTCGACGACGCCGAGGGGCCGCTGTTCTCGATCGTTTCGCGGCTGGTGCATCAGAAGGGCATCGACCTGTCGATCCAGGCGGCCGAACTGATCGTCGCCAATGGCGGCCAGTTGGTGGTGACCGGCCAGGGCGATCCCGAGCTCGAACGCGCGGTGGAGACGCTGGCCGAGCAGCATCCCGGCGCCGTCGCCGCGCGCATCGGTTTCGACGACGCCGAGGCGCGAACGATGTACGAGGGCAGCGATTTCCTGTTGATGCCGTCGCGTTTCGAGCCGTGCGGGTTGAGCCAGATGTACGCGCAGAGCCAGGCGTCGCTGCCGATCGCCTGCCGCACCGGCGGCCTCGCCGACACGATCGACGACGGCGGCACCGGCTTTCTGTTCACGACCGCCAGCGAGTTCGCGCTCAAGCGCGCGGTCGGGCGCGCCTTCCGCACTTATTGGTCGGGCAAGCGGTTCCACGAAATGCGGCAGAACGCGCTGTCGAAGCGGTTCGACTGGCTGGGGCCGGCGGTCAGGTATCGCTCGTTGTATCAGGCGGCCTGAGCGTCACGGCAGTTCGACCACGACGCGGCCGCGCACCTGCCCCTTGAGAATCGCCTCGCCGGTCGCGAACAGATCCTTGAACGCGATGGTTTGCGTCATGCGCGCCAGCAGGCCGCGGTCGAGGTCGCGCGCCAGCCGGCTCCAGGCGGCCAGACGCTGCGGCATCGGGCATTGCACGCTGTCGATGCCGATCAGCCGCACGCCGCGCAGGATGAACGGCGCCACCGAACCCGGCAGGTCCATGCCGCCCGCCAGCCCGCAAGCGGCGATCGCGCCGCGATATTTGGTCTGCGCCAGCAAATTCGCCAGCGTGTTGGAGCCGACGCTGTCGACGCCGGCGATCCATCGCTCCTTGGCGAGCGGCTTGGCCGGCGCGGACAGGCTGGCGCGGTCGAGGATTTCCGCCGCGCCGAGTTGTTTGAGGTAATCGCCCTCCGCCATGCGCCCGGTCGAGGCGATCACGCTCCAGCCGGCCTTGGCGAGCAGCGCGATGGCGATCGAGCCGACGCCGCCGGCCGCGCCCGTCACCACCGCCGGCCCCATTTCGGGCGCGACCCCCGCCTGTTCGAGCGCATCGACCGCCAGCGCGGCGGTGTAGCCGGCGGTGCCGATCGCCATCGCCTCGGCGCGGCTGAACGGCGCCGGCAGCTTGACCAGCCAATCGCCCTTCACGCGCGCGCGTTGCGAATAACCGCCGGAATGGGTCTCGCCGAGCCCGAAGCCGTCGGCGACGACCTCGTCGCCGGGCTTGAAGCCGGGATGGCTCGACGTCTCGACCACGCCGGCGAAATCGATGCCGAGCAGCAGCGGAAACTTGCGCGGAATCGCCGATTTGCCCGACAGAGCCAGGCCGTCCTTGTAGTTGACGGTGGAATGCGTCACCCGCACGGTGACGTCGCCCTCCATCAGATCGGCGTCTTCGAGATCGGCAAAGCCGACCGACTGGCCCGCATCGGACTTGGTGACCTGCACCGCCCTGAACGACATTGTGAAAACTCCCTGCCTGCGCGGGAGCTTTTTACGCGTTCGCGAGGCCACGCGCTATTGCTTTAGCCGCATCGAGAATTCACCGGCGAGCAGCCGGTCGGGCCAGCCCCGCACGATCGTGGCGACCCGCTCCTCGCCATGGGCGGCCACCAATTCGCGCAGCGCGGTGGCGATGGCGGCCTCGGCGAAGGCCTCCACCTCGACGCCGTCGAGCACCGCCTCCGCGAACGCCTCGCTGACGTAATCGAGCGCGGCCGCCCGCGCTTCGGCGGCGTCCAGTTGCTGCATGGAGAAAACGGTGGAAAGCGACATGCAAAAATCTATAACCAAATTACGTTGCGGCCGCGACCGACCTCTTTAAGAATAGTTAATTGGGGGATACGATTGGTCGCTCGCTTCGCGCTCACCTCGCCGCCCGCGCTCGTGCGCGCCTATTTCGGCTATCCGGAAACGCCGGATTTTCCGCCGCGCGCCGCCATTTTGCCGACCGAGCCGATCGCCGTCGTGGTTGCGGGCGCGTTCTCGCACGGCGCGGCGCGCCATTTCGTCCTGATGCGCTGGGGTTTCCTGCCCGGCTTCGTCAAGGACCCCGCGACCTTCCCGCTGCTCATCAACGCGCGGGCGGAAAGCGTGCTGGAGAAGCCGAGCTTTCGCGCCGCGTTCAAGCGACGGCGCTGCCTGATCCCGGCCGACGGGTTCTATGTCGGCGCGCGGGCCAAACCGGCGCTTGTGGTGCGAGCGGCGGAGGGCGGCCCGCTCGCGCTGGCGGGGTTGCACGAGACTTATCTCGATGCGAGCGGCGGCGAGATCGACACCGCCTGCATCCTCACCACCGGCGCCGGCGCGGCGTTGCGGGATGTGAGCGAGCGCGCGCCGGTCGTCGTGCCGCGCGCGGAGATCGGCGTTTGGCTCGATCACGAGGCGGCCTCGCTCGACGCGGCGCTCGCCCTGCTGCGGCCGGCCCCGGCGGGCCTGTTGCGCGTGACGCCGCTGGCAGGGGCGGCGGATATCGACGCCGATACGTTTCGTTAGGGCTGTTTCTTGACCGGCGCGCAACTACGGCGGGTTACGCTGTTGTTACGTTTCGCTGGGGAATTGACTATGAGACTGACGCTCGCCGCCCTGCTCGCCGCCGCCGTGGTGGCCGGCGCCACGCCCGCCGCCGCCTGCGCCTCGTTCCTGTGTCTGGGCGATGCGGTCAGCGACGATTCCTACCCGCCCGGCGAAGCGCCGCTGCGGCCCACCGTGCAGGAGGTGGTGCGCGTGCGCCAGGATCGCGGCCTCAGCGCGGCCGCGTTCTACAACGACCCGGCGCTGGCGCTCGCCCATCGCCGCGACGTCGCTTATGAAGCGCCGCCTTCGTTCTTTTCCTGGCTGTTCCCTCCGGCAAGCGAGCCGCATCGCTACCAGGACCAGCGCCAGGTCGTAAGCCTTCGCCGCGCTTACTGAGCCGGCCGCGCCGCGGCGGCGTTGCGGTCGAGCGCGGCGGAACATGCCTCCGCGCGCAGGATTTCGCCCCGCGGCGCCTTGCCACGTCAACGTTTGCCGCGCAAACGGCGGCGGCGCTGGACAAAGCGGCCTCCTTGCGCGCAAATGCCGCGCCATCCCAGGAGGCTCCCGATGATCGACCGGCCGAATTCGCTCGCCGCCCGCGATATCGCCTATTATTTCCATCCCGCCACCAACGCGCGCCGGCACGAGCAGGTCGGGCCGATGATGATCGAGCGCGGCGAGGGCGTGCGCGTCTACGACGACGCCGGCAAAGCCTATATCGAGGGGCTGGCGGGCCTGTGGAGCGTCGCTGTCGGCTTCGGCGAGCCGCGTCTGGTCAAGGCCGCCGCCGAGGCGATGGCGAAGCTGCCGTTCTACCATTCGTTCAGCCACAAATCGCATCCGGCGGCGACCAAGCTCGCCGAACGGCTGGTGGCGATGGCGCCGGGCATGGCGAAGGCGCATTTCACCTCGTCGGGATCGGAAGCCAACGATCTCGTGGTGAAGATGATCTGGTATTACCAGAATGCGCTCGGCCGGCCCAGTAAGAAGAAGATCATCTCGCGCGTCAAAGCCTATCACGGCGTCACCATCGTCGCCGCCAGCCTGACGGGGATGCCGAATTTCCACCGCGACTTCGATCTGCCGCTGCCCTTCGTCCGTCACGTCGGCTGCCCCAACCTGTGGCGCTACGGCCAGCCGGGCGAGACGGAGGAGGCGTTCGCGACCCGGCTCGCCGAGGAACTCGACGCGACCATTATTGCGGAAGGGCCGGAGACGGTCGCCGCCTTCATCGGCGAGCCGGTGATGGGCGCGGGCGGCGTGATGGTTCCGCCCCGCACCTACTGGCAGAAGATCCAAGCCGTGTGCCGCAAATACGATCTACTGGTTATCGCCGACGAGGTCATAACCGGGGGTAACGCCGGTGCCGTCGCCAAGCCAGGTCAGCTCGCCGTCTGGCGTGACGATCTCGAGGCCGGTCACATGGTGGACGGTAAAGCCGTGCTTGAGACAGTGCGCGCCGCCAGAGTTCTCGGCCACGTTCCCGCCGACCGAGCAGACGACCTGGCTGGAAGGATCGGGCGCGTAGAAGTAGCCGAACGGCCGTGCCGCGTTGCTCACCGCCAGGTTGGTGACTCCCGGCTCCACGATCGCGCGCTGGCTGGCGACGTCGATCGCGATGATGCGCCGCATCCGCGAGGTCACGATCAGCACCCCGTCGGCGTGCGGCATGGCACCGCCGGACAGGCCAGTGCCCGAGCCGCGGGCCACGAACGGGACCCTG
>JAGWRL010000352.1 GCA_028876585.1 Pseudomonadota bacterium
AAGAGCCGCCAAACTTGATGGAGACTAGCATGACCTGGCGCGCCGATCCTCTGTCCTGGGGCCACGGCCCGCGCGTGTTCGAGATGTTCCTGGAGCCGACCTGCCCGTTCTCCAACCGCGTTTTGGGCAAGATCGACGAGACGCTGGCGCTGGCGGGCGAGGACCGCGTCACGATCAAAATCCGTCTGCAATCGCAGCCCTGGCACCTCTATTCCGGCGTGCTGACCCGCTGCGTCGTCGCCGCCTCGACCCTGCCCGGGGGCAAGGCGGCGGCGCGGCGCGCGCTTGACGCCATCGCCGCCCATCGCGACGCATTCGAGTTCGAGCAACACGCCTACGGCGCCAATATGGACGCGACGCCGAACCAGATCATCGCCCGGCTCGAAGGCTATAGTGGCCTGAAACTGGCGGCGGCTTTCGCCATCCCCGACCTCGACCGCGAGACCAAATGGCATTGCAAATATGCGCGCCAGAACGGAATCCACGTCTCGCCGACCTTCATGATCGACGGCCTGATCCAGCCCGACATCGGCTCGGGCGACCCCGTCTCCGCCTGGGTGGCGAAACTGACGGGGTGAGGGTTCGCGTGGCGAGGGGCGCGCGCCCTAATCGTCCGCCCAGGGCGAATGGCGCCAGAACGGCAGCGCCAGGAAATAGGCGGCGATCACCGCGAAGGCCGCCTTCACCGCGACATCGACGGCGAAATCCTGCCAGATCGCGACGGCCGACAGCGCCAGGAAGGCGAAACAGGCGATGAGATTGAGATAGCGCAGTTCCTTCACCCGCATCGGATGTACGAATACGATCGGCGCGAACATCGCCGCGACCCCGACGACGATCGCGGCGGCGCTGACGAGGGCGGGCGGGCGCAGCACGAACAGATACAGCGTGAGCACGTTCCACAGCGCGGGAAAGCCGCGAAACCAGTTGTCGCGCGTCTTCATCCGCGTATCGGCGAAATAGAGCCCGGAGGCGAACACCACGATGACGCTGAGCCAGAACGAGAGATTGACCGGCATCAGATCGGAGCGCCACAACGCCACCATCGGCACCAGCACATAGGTGAGGAAATCGATCACCAGATCGAGCACGGCGCCGTCGATGGCGCTCGCGGTCTCCGTCACTTTCGCCGCCCGCGCCAGCGTGCCGTCGACGCCGTCGATCAGGAACGCCAGACCGAGCCAGGCGAAACAGGCCGGGAATTGTCGGTCGACGGCGGCGTAGAGCGCCAGCAACGCCACCGCGCTGCCCGACGCCGTGAACAGGTGGACGGAGAAACCCGCCGCCCGCCGCACGCGCAGAGGCGCGCGACCGCCCTCGATGTCCATCCCGCCTCCGATGACGCGCCGAAATGCGAGGCGCATTGTGGACGCTTAAAAGCACGCGTGCGAAAGGGTGACAATGGCTGTTTCTTCTCAAACGCCCTCGTTCGACGTGGCGGTGGTCGGCGCCGGGCTGGTCGGCCTCGCCGCGACGCTGGGTTTCGCGCGCGCCGGATTTAGCGTCGCCTGCATCGGAAGGCCCGAGCGCGGCGGGCCGGGGCGCACCGTCGCCCTGCTCGGGCGCACGCTCGATATCCTCGAAAACCTCGATGTTCTGGCGGCGGTGGAGCGCGAGGCGGCGCCGATGCGGCTGTTGCGGATCGTCGACGACACCGGCTCGCTGTTCGCCGCCCGGCCGGTCGAGTTCCGCGCCGCCGAGATGGGGCGCGACGTGTTCGGCTGGAACATCGAAAACAGCCATCTGGCCGCCCTGCTCGCCGGGGCGCTCGGGGAGACGCCGCGCTTGGCGGCCGATGTCGCGGCGTTCGATTTCGCCGGCGAGGCGGCGCGGCTGGACCTCAGCGACGGCCGCAGCGTGAGCGCGAAGCTGGTGGTCGGCGCCGACGGGCGCGGCTCGGCCGCGCGCAAGGCGGCCGGGATCGACATGAGCGAGCGCCGTTTCGGCCAGACGGCGCTGACTTTGGCGCTGCGCCACGAGCGCCCGCATGACGACGCCTCGACCGAGTTCCACACCCGCGAGGGGCCGTTCACGCTGGTGCCGCTGCCGCCGACGGCGGACGCGCCGCATCGCTCCAGCCTGGTCTGGCTGATGCGCGACGCCAGCGCGGCGCGGCGGCTGGCGCTGGGCGAGGCCGAGCTGGCGCGCGAGCTGCGCGTCCGCGCCCATGCGATGCTCGGCGAGATCGAGATCGAGCCGGGCATGGGCGCGTTCCCGATGACGATCCAGCGCGTCGCCAGCCTGACCGCGCCACGGCTGGCTCTGGCCGGCGACGCCGCGCACGCCTTTCCCCCAATCGGCGCGCAGGGGCTCAATCTCGGCCTGCGCGATGTCGCGGGGATCGTCGCGGCGGCCGGGGAGGCGCGGGCGGAGGGCGCCGACATCGGCGGCGCGGCGACGCTTCTGCGCTACGCCGCCCAGCGCCGGGGCGACATCGCGCTGCGCACCCTCGGCGTCGGCGCCTTCAACGCCTCGCTGCTGGCCTCGTCCTGGCCGGTCGACGCCCTGCGTGGATTGGGGCTCGCCGCGCTCGGGGCGGCCGCGCCGTTGCGGCGGCTGGCGATGCGCGAGGGGCTCAACCCTTTTCTGGCGCGCTGAGCCCGCCCTTGGCCAACTTGCGCAGCGTGGCGATCTCGCGGAAATGCTCGCGCGCGGGTTGCGCGGGAATGCCGAACCAGCGCTGTCCGGCCGGCACGTCGTTCATCACGCCCGACGCCGCGCCGATCTGCGCGCCGGCACCGATGTGGAGATGGCCGGCCAGCCCGACCTGACCGCCGAGCGCGACGAAATCGTCGATCACGCAGGAGCCGGAAATCCCGACCTGGGAGACGATGACGCAATGGCGGCCGATCACGACGTTGTGGCCGATCTGCACGAGATTGTCGATTTTCGTGCCCTCGCCGATCACCGTGTCGCGATTGGCGCCGCGATCGATCGTCGCGCCGGCGCCGATCTCCACGTCGTCCTGGATGACGACACGGCCGATCTGCGGCACCTTCAGGTGCCCGCGCGGCCCCATCGCGAAGCCGAAACCGTCCTGCCCGATATGCGCGCCGGGATGGACGATCACGCGATCGCCGATCAGCGCGCAGGCGATGGTGGCGTTGGCGCCGATCGCCGCGTCGCGGCCGATGCGCACGCGCGGGCCGATCACGGCGTTGGCGCCGATCATCGCGCCGGCGCCGATCTCGGCCTCCGGCCCGATCACCGCGCCGGGATCGACGATCACGTTCGCCTCCAGCCGGGCGGTGGGATGCACATGCGCCGCCGCCGAGACGCCGCGCTCCTCGAAGCCGGACGCCGGCCGGGCCGCGGAGGGAAACAGCTTCGCCATCGTTTCGGCGATGGCGCGGTAGGGTTGCGGCGTCACCAGCGCGGCGCAGGCCGGCGGCGTCGCGCCCGCATATTTGGCGTGCACGAACACGGCGGCGGCGCGGGTGGCGGCCAGTTGCGGCAGATAGCGCGGATTGTCGAGGAAGGTGAGGTCGCCGGGCCCGGCCGCGTCGATCGCGGCGACGTCGCCGATGCGCTCGGCCGCGCGCGACGGGTCGGCGAGGCTGGCGCCGGTCCAGGCCGCGATTTCGCTGAGCGTCGGCGACAAGGCGGCGGGGAAGAATGCGATTTTGCGAGGGGTCGCCAAGCTCTGCTCCTTGAGGCGCGATCCCCCTAGCGCACTTCAACTGCGAGGGAAACGCCGCGCGGGCGGCCGGCCGCCCCAAACGAAACCGCGCGCCGGAGGCCGGCGCGCGGTCGAACTCGAAAGCCTCAGGCCGCGCTCAGAACGTCGCGCCGCCGCTGAAGTTGATGTACTGCACCTGGTCGAACCTGCCCTTGATGACGGGATAGGCGAAGTCGATCCGGATCGGTCCGAGCGGCGAAGCCCACAGCAGGCTGGCGCCGAGCGAGGTGCGGATCGTCTTCTCGTCGTCGAGCGTCAGACAGCTCGGCTGCGTCGGCAGATAGGCGATTTTCGTTTTCGGATCGACCGCCAGTTTGCCCACGTTCTGCGACGGGCAAAAATTGTAGCCCAACATCGACGAGAAGTCGGTGCGGCCCTGGAAACCGGTCAACGTGCCCGCATCGACGAACAACGCGCCCTTGAGGCCGAGTTCGCGCGGCAGGCCGAAGATCGGGAACTGGATTTCCGCCGTGCCGCCGAAATAGGTCGTGCCGCCGAGCGAATTGGCCGCGATGTTGTTGGGGTCCGAGATGTCGCGCGGACCCAGGCCGCCCGGCGCGAAGCCGCGCACCAGCGACGGACCGAGGTTGAAGTTGTCGATGATCGGCAGGTCGCCGCGGCCGATCTGGTCGATGCGCCCGCCTTGCAAGCGCACGAAGGTGATCAGGTCGTCGGTGACCGGATAGTAGTAGCGGCCGTCGATGGTTTCGCGCACGAAATGCGAGGCGCCGCCGAGGCCGGCGATGTCCTGGTGGAAGTTGGCGAGCGCGCCCTGGCTCGGGTTGCGACGGTTGTCGAGCGAGTCCCAGATCAGCGAATAGCCGATCAGCGAGGTGATCACCTGGCCCTGCGCCGCCGCTTCCTTGATCGCCGCCGAGGCTTCGCCATTGATCAAGCAATTATACATCGGGCTGGTCGTCTGCGGCACACTTGTGCCGCCGGGCGTCCAGCTCCAGTTGTTGCCGCTGCCCGTCGAGGTGCTGCAATCGTTGTACGGTTGCCCACCGTTGTTCGGAATGGTGATCTGCGACGCGTAGAGCGAATAGTTCGGCTGGAACGTCAGTTCCTCGGTGATCGGCACGCCGAGCCGCAGGTTGATGCCGGTCGTGTCGGTCTCATAGAGGGCGAACAGGTTCTGCAACTGCTGCTTGTGGTAGAGGTCGAACCCGCCCGCGAGCCGCTGGTCGAACAGATAAGGCTCGGTGAAGGTGATGCCCCAGCCGTTGGCGAACTGGCCGCGCGACACGCTGAGCCGCAGATATTGGCCGCGGCCGAGGAAGTTGGCCTCGGTGAACGCCACCTCGGCCAGCGGGCCGTCGAGCGTCGAATAGCCGCCGGAGAGGCTGACCGAACCCGTCGGCTTGTCCTCGACCGCGACGGTGATGATGATGCGATCCTGCGCCGAGCCGGGCCGGGTCGAGACGTGCACGCTCTTGAAGAAGTCGAGGTTGGTGAGCCGACGCTCGCCACGCTCCACCAGCGCGTGGTTGTAGGGGTCGCCTTCGCCGATGTCGAACTCGCGCCGGATCACGTAATCGCGGGTGCGCGTGTTGCCGACGATGTCGATGCGCTCGACATAGACCTTCGGCGCGTCGTCGACGGTGAAGGCGAGCGCGATGGTGTGGTTGACGTTGTCGCGCTCGCCATGCGGGCGCACGTCGGAAAAGGCGTAGCCGCGCCGCGCCAGTTCGCGCGTCATGGCCTCGACCGTCTTGTCGACCGCGGTGGCGTTGTAGACGTCGCCGGGATGCTGCGTCACGAAATGGGCGAGTTCGTCGCCTGAGACCTTAGCCAGACGCGAGGTCACGCTGACGCCCGAGACGTGGTACTGCGGCCCCTCCTCCATGCTGATCGTGACGATGTAGCCCTTCTGCGCGGGATCGTAGACCACGGCGGTGTTGGTGATGCGGAAATCCGCGTAGCCGTAGCGCATATAGTATTTGCGGATCGACTCTTCGTCGGAGGCGAGCGTGTCGGGATTATAGACGTCGCTGGTCTTGAAGAACGACAGGAGGTTCATCTCCGTCGACTGCATCAGGCTCTTCAGCCGCCAGTTGCTGATATTGTTGTTGCCGATGAACACGATCGACTTGATGCCGGTCTTGTCGCCCTCGTCGACATTGAACACGAGATCGACGCGGCCGTTCGGCAAATTGACGAGACGATAAGTCACGTTGACGTCGTTGCGGCCGATCTTCTTGTACGCCTCCTTGATGCGGCCGATGTCGGCGTCGGCGACGGTCTTGTTGAAGGCGCTGTAGCTCTTGGACTGCACCTCGACGCCGAGCTGGTCGCCCTTCAGCTTGCTGTTATGCTCGAAGGCGACGCGGTTGATGATCTGCGAACCCTCGACCACGTTGACGACGACCTTGTCGCCGACGATCTGCGCCGAAACGCGCGTGAACATGCCGGTGGCGGTGAGGTCGGATACGGCGCGGTTGACGCTGGCCTGATCCGTGCCGGAGAAATAGCTCTTGATGGAATCGGCGTCGCCGCGGCTCGCGCCATTGACGACAATCTTGCTCGCGACCGGCGAAACCTGCGCGTAAGCGCTCTCACTCGTGGCCAATACGCCGAGCGCGACGACGAGGGCGACGATAAGCCCCCATAACGCCGCTCTCGCCCCCGACAGTCTGGACAAGTTCATTGTGCTCGACTTCCCCGTATCGCCACTCGAAGCTCGGCCCCGGCGCGTCGCCGACGCCTTCACCACGCGCCCGCCTGGCCCGCCGTACGCATCTCCGGCGGGAACGCCGCCGGAAACACCGTCGTAACCCCCGCTCTTTGCACGCAAAGAGAGAAGGTTACCGGGCTTTTACCTATTTCGCGAGAGCGTGCAAACGCTAATTAGACCGAGTTTACACCATTTCACGCAGGCGTGGCGCGCATGACACAGGCGTGGTTGACCGGGGGTTAATCCCCCGGTTTTCCGCCGGGTTAGCCGCGCCCAAACAGGCGCAGCAGGTCGTGCGCGGTGGTGAAGATCATCAGGCTGCCGACCAAAGCCATGCCGACGCGCATGCCCAATTGCTGCACGCGCTCGCTGACCGGGCGGCCGATCACGGCCTCGATGAGATAGAACATCAGGTGGCCGCCATCGAGCAGCGGGATCGGGAACAGGTTCATCAGCCCGACCGAGACCGAGAACAGCGCCGCCAGATTGAACAGTTCCCACAGGCTGATCTTGGCGATCGCCCCGGTGATCTGCGTCATGCCGACCATGCCGGACATCTGGTCGACCGATTCGCGGCCGGCGAACAGCCCGCCGATATAAGAGAGCGTCGCCCGCGTGATGAAGCTGACCTGCTCGCCGGCCCAGCCGACGCATTGCGGAAGGCCGCAGCGCGCGAACGTCACGTCCTTGGGATCGCGGGTCGCGCCGAGGCCGAGATGGCCGATGCGGCGCTTGCCGAGCACGCCCTGATCGACCAGCATGATCTGCGGCGCGGCGTCGAGCGTCAGCGTCTTGCCGTCGCGGTCGAGCGCGAAGCGCATCTCGATGCCGGTGTTGAGCACCACCGCCTGTTGGAGATCCTGGAACGTCTTGATCGGCTGCCCGTCGATCGCGGTGACGAGATCGCCGGGGGCGAAGCCGGCGGCGGCGGCCGGCGATCCCGGTTCGACGAAGCCGATCCGCGCGTTATGGCTGGATTGGCCGAAGACGTAGAACAGGCCGGTGAACAGCACCATCGCGAGCAGGAAATTGGCGGCCGGGCCGGCGGCGACGATCGCGGCGCGATTATAGACCGGCTGCGCCGCCAGCGTTCGGCCGCGCTCGACCGGATCGACCGAGGCGAGCGCCTGCTCGTCCTGCCCGCTCGCCGCATTGGCGTCGCCGAGGAATTTCACGTAGCCGCCGAGCGGAAAAAGCGCCAGCCGCCAGCGCGTGCCCTTGGAATCGACGCGCGCCAGCAGTTCCGGGCCGAAGCCGAGCGAGAACGCCTCGATCTTCACGCCGCACCAGCGCGCGACAAGGTAATGGCCGAGTTCGTGAAAAAAGACGATGCCGTTCATCACGACAATGAACGGTACAATATACCATCCCAGCCAGACGATGAAATCAGCGAGCGAATGCAGCATGGGCATCGAGTGGCCTCCGCGGGACGCGCTTTCGCCAAGCTGCGGTTCCGCCCAAATGGTTACTAGATCGTTACTATGCCGCAGCGGCCCGCTCAGGCCAAGAGGGAGGCGGCCCGATCTCGCGCGACATGGTGAATCGCCAGCGCGGCGGCGACGTCCTCCGGCGTGTCGATCTCGCCGGCGCGGCGCATCGCCTCCAGCGTGCGCTCGACGACTTGCGGCAGGGCGCCGAAGGCGATTTTGCCGTCCAGGAACGCGGCGACCGCGATCTCATTGGCGGCGTTGAGCGCGGTCGGCGCCCCCGCCCCTTCCGCCAGCGCCGCGCGGGCGATGCGCAGGGCGGGGAAGCGGTCGAGATCGGCGGCCTCGAAAGTGAGCTTCGACAGCGCGATCAGGTCCGGCGCCGCGACGCCGCTGGCGACGCGATCGGGATGGGCGAGGCAATGGGCGACGGCGGTGCGCATGTCGGGATTGGCGAGCCCGGCCAGCGTCGAGCCGTCCTCAAACGCGATCATGCCATGCACGATCGACTGCGGATGCACCACGACCGCCAGCTTTTCCGTTGGAATCGCAAACAGATGATGCGCCTCGATCAATTCCAGCCCCTTGTTCATCAGGCTGGCGCTGTCGACGCTGATCTTCGGCCCCATGCTCCATTTGGGATGCGCCAGCGCCTCCGCCTGCGTCGCATTGGCGATCCGCTGCGCGCTCCATTCGCGGAACGGGCCGCCCGAGGCGGTGATGGTCATGCAGGCGACCTCGGAGGGGTCGCGCCCGCCGAGCGCCTGAAAAATCGCGTTATGTTCGGAATCGAGCGGCAGCAGCGTCGCGCCGAAGCGCTTGACGGCGCGGGTGACCGGCGCGCCGGCGCAGACCAGCGTCTCCTTGTTGGCGAGCGCGATCACGCGGCCGGCCTCGATCGCCGCATAGGTCGGCCCCAGGCCGACCGCGCCGACGATCGCCGACACCACGAGATCGGCCGGCCAGCGCGCCGCCGCCTCCAGCGCCTGCGCGCCGCAGCCGATTTCGACGGCGTGGCCGGCGAGCCCGGCTTTGAGATCGGCGTAGCCGCTGGCGTCGGCGATGGCGGCGAATTTGGCCCCCAATTCGATCGCGCAGCGGGCCAGCGCCGCGCCGTCGCGCCCCCCCACCACCGCCTCGACCGAGAAGCGGCCGGGATTGTCGAGGATGACGCGGGCGCAGGATTTGCCGATCGAGCCGGTGGCGCCGAGCAAAACCAGGCGTTTGGGGGCGCCCAGGCCATTCGCGCGCGATGTGGATGTCAAATCGAACCCCTTGGTCGAACTCACCAATTCAACAGTCCGGGCGCGATCCATGGCCCCGTGGATCGCGTCCAGGCGACGGCCGCCGCGAACGCCGCCGCTACGATGAAGCCATCGAGGCGATCCATCAAGCCCCCATGACCGGGAATGAGGCGGCTGGAATCCTTGACCCCCGCCCGGCGCTTCATCGCCGATTCGAACAGGTCGCCCGCCTGCGCCAGCGCCGAGGCGACCAGCCCCAGTTCCAGCAGCGGCAGGATGCGGACGCCGCCACGCACGCTCAACGCCGCCGTCAGCGCCGCCAGCACGGTCGAGACCAGCGCGCCGACGATCGCGCCCGACCAGGTCTTGCCCGGCGAAATCGCCGGCCACAATTTGGGGCCGCCGAGCAGCCGGCCGCCGAAATAGGCGCCGATGTCGGTGCCCCAGACGATCGCGAACAGCCACAGGATCGCGGCCAGGCCCTCGGTCGGGCTGCCGCGCAACAAAGCCGGCGCCAGCATCGCCGCGCCGGCGTAGAGCACGCCAAAGCCGGCGGGGACCCGCCGCTCGCGGTCGGCCGCCGCGCCCGTCGCCACCGCCCCGGCGATCAGCACCAGCAGGGAAATGCGCGCATGGGCGTAGAGCGCCCAGGGCGCCGCCGCGACCAGCCCCAGCACGGCGACGCCGACGCGAAGGCCCAGCCGCTCGCCGCCGATCAGCCGCTGCCATTCCCAGGCGACGCCGATCGCCGCCACGCCCCAGAACACGAGAAAGGGAAAGCCGCCGACGAGGGTCGCCGCCAGCGCCGCGACGATCATCACTGCGCCGGAAAGCGCCCGCGGCCCCAGATCCTCGCCGATGACGAAACGCGGGCGCTTGTCCAGCGGGGCCATGCCTCAGGACGCCGATTTCACGGCCGCGCCCTCGGCCGTCAGCCCGCGCCCGCCATAGCGCCGGTCGCGGGTGAAATATTCGTCGAGCGCGGCTTGCAGCGCGTTGCCGTCGAAATCGGGCCAATGCACCGGCAGGAACACGAATTCGGCGTAGGCCGCCTGCCATAGCAGGAAGTTCGACAGCCGCTGTTCGCCCGAGGTGCGGATGATGAGGTCGGGATCGGGAATGTCGCGCGTCAGCAGCGCATCGGCGAAATGCTCGACGCCGATGGCGTTGGGATCGAGCTTGCCGCTCGCCGCCCGGACGGCCAGCCGCCTTGCGGCGTCGACGATCTCCTGGCGGCCGCCATAGTTGAAGGCGACCACCAGCGTCAGGCCGCGATTGTGCCTTGTGAGGTCCTCGGCCTCGTTGAGCAGGCCGGCGATGTCGGGCGCGAGCCCCTCGCGCTCGCCGATCACCCGCACCCGCACGTTATTGGCGTGCAGTTCCGCCAGATCGTTGCGGATGTAGCGCTTCAACAGCCCCATCAGCAGCGAGACTTCCTCGACCGGGCGGCTCCAGTTCTCGGTCGAGAAACTGTAAAGGGTGAGGAACGAGACGCCGATCTCGATCGCGGCGCGCACCGTGCGGCGCACCGCCTCGACGCCGCGGCGATGGCCCTCGTAGCGCGGCAGGCCGCGCGCCTGCGCCCAGCGGCCGTTGCCGTCCATGATGATGGCGACGTGCCGCGGCGCCTTGCGCGCCGAATGCAGATTTTCGCTGAGCGACGACATGCGGGTGGAGCCTCGAACCAGCTAAACCTGCATGATCTCCTTTTCCTTGATCGCCAGCAGCATGTCGATCTCCTTGATCGAATCGTCGGTGGCCTTTTGCACTTCCGCCTCGTGGCGCTTGCCGTCGTCCTCGCTCATCGCGTGCTCCTTGAGCAGCTTCTTGAGCACGTCGAAACCGTCGCGGCGGACATGGCGCACCGCCACCCGCGCGTCCTCGGCGTATTTATGCGCCACCTTGACCATCTCCTTGCGGCGCTGCTCGTTCAATTCGGGGATGCGGATGCGCAGCAGCGTGCCCTCGACGGTGGGCGACAGGCCGAGATTGGCGTCGCGAATCGCCTTGTCGACGGCGTGCACCATAGTCTTGTCCCAGACCGAGACCGCCAGCGCGCGCGGCTCCGGCACGCTGATCGAGGCGACCTGGGCGATCGGCATCCGCTGGCCGTAGGCTTCGACATGGACCGGTTCGAGCAAGGCGGCGCTGGCGCGTCCGGTGCGCAGGCCGTTCAGCTCGGTCTTGAGGGTCGCGTGCGCCCCCTGCATGCGTCGTTTGAGATCGTTCAAATCGAATATTGGCAACGCCGCCATGGGACCCTGTCCGATTAATATAGCTCGACCGCGCAGGCGCAATGATTCGGCGCGCGCGCACGCGCCCGTCTCTATCACAGCTTCCCGCGTGCGATACAGCGCGATTGCGGCGCGGACGCGTCCCGTCATGGGGCCGACACACGAATCTGGGCATGGAAGCGGCAGCCACGGCCCAGAACGGATCCCCCTCATGTCCCGCGAGCGCGAAGTCCACGGAGCCGCCCGGCGCTACCGCGCGATATTCGTCTCCGACATGCATCTGGGCACGCGCGGCTGCCAGGCGGAGATCATCCTCGATTTTCTGCGACACAATGACGCCGATACGATCTTCCTGGTTGGCGACATCTTGGACGGCTGGCGCATGCGCGCCAGTTTCTATTGGCCGCAGGCGCATAACGACGTCATCCAGAAACTGCTGCGCAAGGTGCGGCGCGGCGCGCGCATGATCTTCGTGCCCGGCAATCACGACGAATTCGCGCGTCAATTCGTCGGCTTGAGCTTCGGCGGCGTCAAAATCGTTCGCAACGCCAAATATACGACGGCGGACGGCAAGATTTACCTCGTCATGCATGGCGATGAATTCGACGTGGTGGTGCGGCACTCGAAGTGGCTCGCCTTCTTCGGCGACTGGGCTTACGATTTCGCGATTTTCATCAACACGCATTTCAACGCGGCGCGGCGGCGGCTCGGCTTCCCCTATTGGTCGTTCTCCGCCTGGGCCAAGCTGAAGGTCAAGAACGCGGTCAATTTCATCGGCTCGTTCGAGACCGCGCTCGCCGAGGAAGCGCGCCGGCGCGGCGCCGACGGCGTGATCTGCGGCCACATCCATCATCCCGTGATCCGCGACCTCGGCGGCGTCACCTACGTCAACACCGGCGATTTCGTCGAATCCTGCTCCTTTGTCGTCGAGCATGACGACGGCCGGCTCGAAGTGCTGCGCTGGTCGACGCCGCGCGCGCCGGCGCTCGCCGCGCCCGCCGAACCCGCCTCCGAGGAAGCGGTCGCGCTGTTCGAACCGGTCTGATGCGCATCCTGCTGGCGACCGACGCCTGGCGGCCGCAGGTTAACGGCGTGGTGCGCACGCTGGAGAACATGACGCAGGCGGCCGCCGCGTTTGGCGCCTCGTTCGACTTCGTCACGCCGGACGCTTTCCCCACCTTCCCGCTGCCCACTTACGCCGAAATCTCGGTCGCGATCCCCAATTATCGCGAAGTGGCCCGCCGCATCGACGCCGCCGGCGCCGACCACGTGCATATCGCCACCGAAGGGCCGATCGGCTGGGCGGCGCGGCGCTATTGCCTGGAGCGCGGCCGGCTGTTCACCACCGGCTACCACACGCGGTTTCCCGAATATCTGCGCGCCCGCACGATGATTCCGCAGGAATGGACCTACAACCTGCTGCGCCATTTCCACGCCCCCTCGGCGGCGGTGCTGGCGCCGACGCCCTCGATCCGCGACGATCTCGCGCGCCGCGGCTTCGCCGCCGTGCGGGTGTGGACGCGCGGCGTCGATCACGCGCTGTTCCGGCCGCGTCCGGCGCGCGACCTCGGCCTGCCCCGCCCCGTGTTTCTCTATGTCGGCCGCATCGCGGTGGAGAAAAACCTGGAGGCGCTGCTGGGGCTCGACCTGCCCGGCTCGGTCGTGCTGGTCGGCGACGGCCCGGCGCGCGAGCGGCTGGCGCGGCGCTACCGTCACGCGCATTTTCTCGGGCCCCGCTTCGGCGAGGCGCTGGCGGAGGTTTATGCGAGCGCCGACGCGTTCGCCTTTCCCTCGCGCACCGACACCTTTGGCGTCGTGCTGCTGGAGGCGCTGGCGAGCGGGTTGCCGGTGGCGGCCTTTCCCGCGCCCGGCCCGCTCGACGTCATCGGCGACAGCGGCGCGGGCGTGTTGAGCGAGGATTTGCGGCAGGCGTGTCTGGCCGCGCTCGACATTCCCCGCGCGGCGGCGCGGGCGCGCGCGCTCGAATTCAGTTGGGAGGAAAGCGCGCGCCAGTTCCTCGGCCATATCGCCGAGCGGCGCGCGGCGCTGCTCAGCCGCACCGCTTGAGGCCGCTTGCGAGGTCCTCTTCGTCGAGTTGGACCAGCGCGGCGAAGCGGTGTTCGAGGCCGCCCTTGCGCGGGCGCGGCGGCTCGGACTCCTCGCGCGCCGCCAGCATCCCGGCGCGCGCGCGGGCG
>JAGWRL010000353.1 GCA_028876585.1 Pseudomonadota bacterium
CGGTGACGATCTGCCGCCAGGAGGCGGGCGCGGCGATGATGGCGGGCACGGTCGGGCGGCTGACCGGGCGCCCCGGAATATGCTTCGTCACCCGCGGCCCCGGCGCCACCAACGCCGCGCATGGAATCCACATCGCCGAACACGACAGCGCGCCGATGATCCTGTTCATCGGCCAGGTCGAGCGGGCGATGCGCGGGCGCGGCGCGTTTCAGGAGATGGATTATCGCGCATTGTTCGGCTCGACGACGAAATGGACGACCGAGATCGACAGCGCGGCGCAAATCCCCGAGGTGATCCAGCGCGCCTATCATTACGCCATGCAGGGCCGCCCCGGCCCGGTGGTGATCTCGCTGCCCGAGGACGTCTTGACCGAAACCGCGCAGGCGCTCGACGCGCCGCGCGCCGAGGCGGTCGCGATCTGGCCCGGCCAGACCCAGATGGCGGAATTGCAGAAGCGGCTGTGGGCGGCCGAGCGCCCGCTGGTCGTGGTCGGCGGGCCGGGCTGGACGGAAAAGGCGAGCGCCAGCGTGCTGCGCTTCGCCGAACGATTTGAACTGCCGGTCGCCGCGCAATTCCGCCGCGCCAGCGCGCTCGACGGCGAGCACCCCAATTATTGCGGCGAGATCGGCCTTGGCGTCAATCCGAAGCTGAAGGCGCGGGCGGAAAACGCCGACCTGATCCTGCTGATCGGCGGCCGCATGTCGGAGGCGTCCTCGCAGAGCTACACCCTGCTCGCCATCCCGCAGCCGAAGCAGGCGCTGATCCATGTCCACGCGGAGGCGGAGGAGATCGGCCGCAATTACGCGCCGACGCTCGGCATCGTCGCAACTTCGCCCGCCTTCGCCGCCGCGCTCGAAAGCGTGCAGCCGCCGGCGAGCCTGCCCTGGGCGCCAGCGACCCGCGAAGCCCGCGCGGATTATCTCGCCTGGAGCGAGCAATCGCCGCGCTCGCCCGGCGCGGTGCAGCCGGCCGAGATCATGGCGCATCTGCGCCGGCGCGTTCCGGACGCGATCTTCACCACCGGCGCCGGCAATTTCGCGCTGTGGGTCAACCGCTTCCTGCGCTTCCGCCGTTTCGAGCAGCAGATCGGGCCGACCGGCGGCTCGATGGGTTATGGCCTGCCGGCGGCGATCGCCGCCAAGCAACTCTATCCCGACCGGGTGGTGGTCGCCTTCGCCGGCGACGGCGATTTCCTGATGAACGGGCAGGAATTCGCCACCGCCGTGCAATATGGCCTCGCGGTCGTGGTGATCGTGATGGACAACGGCATCTACGGCACCATCCGGATGCATCAGGAGCGCGAATATCCCGGCCGGGTGGTCGGCACGCAGTTGCGCAACCCCGATTTCGCCGCGCTGGCGCGCGCCTTTGGCGGCCACGGCGAGACGGTCGCCAGGACCGAGGAGTTCGAGGCGGCCTTCGCCCGCGCGCTGGCCTCGAACGGGCCAGCGATCCTCCACGTCAAGGTCGATCCGGAAGCGATCACGCCGACGACGACGCTTTCCGCCATCCGCCAAGCCGCGCTCGCCAAGCGTGCCTGACAACTGGGAAGCCTGGGCGCTGGTGATCTCAGGGGCGGGGCTGGCCGGGCTCGTCCAGGGCATGACGGGCTTCGCCTTCTCGATCGTCGCGCTGAGTTTCTGGGCTTGGGCGCTGGCGCCGGAGGTGGCGGCGCCGCTGGCGGTGCTGGGGGCGCTGCTCGGCCAGTTGACGACGCTGTTCTCGGTGCGGCGCGGCTTCGAGTGGTCGCGCATCGCGCCGTTCGTGCTCGGCGGCGTGGTCGGCGTGCCGATCGGCGTGTTCGTGCTGCACAACATCGACCCGCTGCGGTTCCGGCTGGTGCTGGGCGTGCTGTTCACGATCTACGGGGTCTATGGCCTCGCCGCGCCGGACGGCCGCAAGCTCAAGTTCGGCGGGCGCGGTCTCGACGCCGCGATCGGCGGCATTGGCGGCGCGCTCGGCGGCCTGGGTGGGCTGTCGGGCAGCGTTCCGGCGGCGTGGACGCAATTGCGCGGCTGGAAGCGCGACCTGCGCCGCGCCACCATGCAGGTCTACAACATCGCCATGCACTGCCTGACGCTGGCGATCTACAGCCGCACCCAGGCGCTCAACGGCGCCTCGTGGAAGCTGTTCGCGCTGACCGCGCCGCTGATGCTGGTCGCCAGCGTCTTCGGCGCGCGCATCTACAAGCGCTTCAGCGAGCGCGGCTTTTCGCAACTGGTGCTCGGGCTGATCTGCGCCTCCGGCCTCGCGCTCGCCTTCGGGGCGGCGCGGGCGTTGTGGCGGATCGGTTAGAGCCCCTCGAACAGCGCGGTCGAGAGATAGCGCTCGGCGAACGAGGGGATGATGACGACGATCGACTTGCCCTTGTTCTCGGGCCGGCGGCCGACGTCGATGGCGGCGGCGAGCGCGGCGCCGGAGGAGATGCCGACCGGCACGCCTTCCAGCCGCGCCGCCAGCCGCGCGGTGTCGAACGCGGTCTGGTTGCCGACGGTGACGATTTCGTCGATCACCGCTCGGTCGAGGATGCCCGGCACGAAGCCGGCGCCGAGGCCCTGAATCTTGTGCGGCCCCGGCGCGCCGCCCGACAGGACCGGCGAATCCTCGGGCTCGACCGCGATCATCTTGACGCTGGGTTTGCGCGCCTTCAACACTTGGCCGACGCCGGTGATGGTGCCGCCGGTGCCGATGCCCGAGACGACGATGTCGACCGCGCCGTCGGTGTCGTTCCAGATCTCCTCGGCCGTGGTGCGGCGGTGAATCTCGGGGTTGGCGGGATTTTCGAACTGCTGCGGGATCATCGCGCCCGGCGTCGCCGCGACGATCTCCTCCGCCTTGGCGATGGCGCCCTTCATGCCCTGCGGCGCCGGGGTCAGCACCAGTTCGGCGCCGAGCAGCGCCAGCATCTTGCGGCGCTCGATCGACATCGATTCCGGCATCACCAGAATGAGCCGGTAGCCGCGCGCGGCGGCGACGAAGGCGAGCGCGATGCCGGTGTTGCCGGAGGTCGGCTCGACCAGCACGCCACGGCCGGGCGCGAGTTTGCCGGCCCGCTCAAGCGCGTCGATCATCGAGACGCCGATGCGGTCCTTGACGCTGGCGAGCGGATTGAAGAATTCGAGCTTGGCGAGCAATATCGCGCCGACCCCCTTTTCGGCGGCCAGACGGTCCATGCGCACCAGCGGAGTGTCGCCGACCGTCTCGGTGATCGAGTTGTAGATGCGTCCCCGTCCCGGCTTGCTCATTTTGCGTTTCCCATGGTCTCGCGGCTTGGCGCCGCTCCTCGTCGCGCCATTATAGTCAGATCGACAGGCGGAAAAAAGGGAAACCGAAAAATCACGCGGCTAAATCGCGAAATCCGCCATGGCTTTCTCGTCCTCGAGCACGTGCGCCTTGTCGGCCGCCTCGCACATCTCCTCGACCGTGATCGAATCGAGATTTTGCAGGAACGACTCGCCCGCCTTGCGGACGCTCGGGTCGATCACCTTCTCCATCAGCCGCGAATGCGCGCCCACGTCCTCGGGGTCGGCCGTGCTGAGGCTGACGGCGGTGCGCACGATCTCGCCCAGGCTGATGCGGCGGCGCTCGCGCGCCAGCTCATAGCCGCCGCGCGGACCGCGCACGCCTTTGAGGATTTTCGCGTGCACGAGACCCTGGAGCAGGGTTTCGAGATGGCGCGGCGGCAGCCGGTGCCGCGCGGCCAGCGCCTTGGCCGCGACCGGCGCCGCGCGCGAGTGCAGCGCGATATCGACCACGGCGCCAATGGCGAGCATGCTTCGACGCGACAGCAGGTTCATTGTGCTTCTCCTTGATCTGCGCGGCTTGTCGAGCCTGTGGAGCCAAATCCCTTTTCGCCTCGGGAAGTTCCCGTGAGTTCGCCGCTTTCATTCAGAAAAACGGTCTCGACCCGGCTCACCACGAGTTGTGCAATCCGCGCGCCACGCGAAATGACGACCGGACGTTCGCCGTGATTGATGAGGATCACGCCGACCTCGCCGCGATAATCGGCGTCGATCGTGCCCGGCGCATTGAGCACGGTCACGCCCTCCTTGAGCGCCAGCCCGGAGCGCGGGCGCACCTGCGCCTCGAAACCGCCCGGCAGCTCCAGCGCGAAGCCGGTGGGAATGAGCGCCCGCGCGCCCGGTTCGAGCCGCTGCGGCGCGTCGGCGGCCAAAGCGGCGACGAGATCCATGCCGGCGGCGCGCTCGCTCTGATAGGCGGGCAGCGGCAAGTCGTGCGCATGCGGCAGGCGTCGTATCTTTACGGCCGTCACTTTATTTTTCCAGTCTGTCGGCGATGATTTCTATCAAAGACTGAGCCACTTTGTCTTTACTCATCTTCGGCCAGTCAAGAATATTGTCGCGCGTGACGATATGGACCTGATTGTCGGCGCCGCCGAACACGCCCGCGCCCGCGCCGACCGCGTTGGCGACGATCAGATCGCAGCCCTTGCGCTCCAGCTTTTGCCGCGCGTGTTCAATGACCTGCTGCGTTTCCGCGGCGAAGCCGACCACCAGCCGCGGCCGCGCCGTGGGCGAATTCGCCACCGTCGCCAGAATGTCGGGGTTTTCAACCAGCCGCAGCGTGGGCGCGCCGCGCCCGTCTTTTTTCAGCTTTTGCGCCCCGCTCTCCTCCACCCGCCAATCCGCCACCGCCGCGGCGCCGATGAACACATCGGCCGGCAGCGCCGATTGCACCGCCGCCAGCATCTCGACCGCCGTCTCCACCGCAATGAGGCGGACGCCGTCGGGTTTGGCGAGCGAAACCGGGCCGCTGACCAGCGTCACCTGCGCGCCGGCGCGCGCGGCGGCGCGGGCGAGGGCGAAGCCTTGCAGGCCGGAGGAGCGATTGCCGATGAAGCGGACGGGATCGATCGGCTCATGCGTCGGCCCGGCGGTGATCAGCACATGTTTTCCCGCGAGCCGGCGGGCGGGCGGGCGCAGCCTGTCGACGACGGCGGCGACGATGGCGGCCGGCTCCGACATGCGGCCGGGGCCGAATTCGCCGCAGGCCATCTCGCCCTCCTCCGGGCCGACGAAGGCGATCCCGTCGGCGATTAGCCGCGCGACATTTCGCCGCGTCGCCGGGTGGGTCCACATCCGCACATTCATCGCCGGGGCGACCAGCACCGGTTTGTCGGTGGCGAGCAAAGCGGTGGAGGCGAGATCGTCGGCCAGTCCCTGCGCCATCTTGGCGAGGAAATCGGCGGTCGCCGGGGCGACGACGATCAGGTCGGCCGAGCGCGACAGTTCGATATGGCCCATCTCGGCTTCGTCGGTGAGGTTGAACAGGTCCTGCCGCGCCGGCATGGCGCTGAGCGCGGCGACCGACAATGGCGTGACGAACCGCTCCGCCGCCGGCGTCAGCACGGCCTGCACGCTGGCGCCGCGCTCGCGCAGCCGCCGGATCAGCTCCAGCGACTTGAACGCGGCGACGCCGCCGCCGATGACAAGCAGGATGCGTGCGGAGACGAGGTCGGCATCAGCCATGACAGGTACGCGCCAAGTTCTTGCGCCGCAGGGCAGAATAACGGACGCGCGCGTCCTGCGCCACGCCTGTTCTCAAACGCCGAAACAACATAATTTGACACATCGCTAATGTAGCCCGAGCCGGATCGCGATCCAGACCAGAATCGCGGCGATCACCCATAGCGGCGCGGCGGATAGGCGCGGCGCCGGCTCGCGCCCGCGCTCCACCGCCGCCATCGCGCGCGCGAGCTGCTCGACATGGGCGGGAACCTCGGCGACGAGGCGCCCGACCGTCCGCAGCGCCGCGCCCGCATCCTCCAGCCGCCCGCGCGGGCCGAGATTGGCGGCGATCCAGTCGCCGACCACCGGCTCGGCGGTCGCCCACATGTTGAGATGCGGATCGAGCTTGCGCGCCACGCCCTCGACCACCACCATCGTCTTTTGCAGCATCACCAGTTCGATCCGCGTGCTCATGTCGAACAGGGCGGTCACCTCGAACAGCAGCGTCAGCAGCCGCGCCATCGAGATCTGTTCGGAGGGGCGGGCGTGGATGGGCTCGCCGATGGCGCGGATTGCCTGCGCGAAATCCTCGACCCGGTAGCGGCTCGGCACATAGCCCGCCTCGAAATGCACCTCGGCGACCCGCAGGTAATCGCGGCGGATGAATCCATAGAGGATTTCCGCGAGGAATCGCCGCTCGGCGCGCCCGAGCCGACCCATGATGCCGAAATCGAGCGCGACGATGCGCCCGTCCGCGTCGACGAGAAAATTGCCCTGGTGCATGTCGGCGTGGAAGAAACCGTCGCGCAGGGCGTGCAACAGAAACGACTGGATGAGCTTGCGGCCGAG
>JAGWRL010000354.1 GCA_028876585.1 Pseudomonadota bacterium
GAAAACCCCATGTCGCCGGCGCAGAGCACGACGGTGCGGAAGTGCAGGCCGAGCCGCTTCAACACCTCCTCGGCGTGTTTCGTCATATCTTCATGCTCTTTGGCCGATTGCTCCGGCGTGGTGATCGACACCAGCTCGACCTTCTCGAACTGATGCTGCCGGATCATGCCGCGCGTGTCGCGCCCCGCCGCGCCTGCCTCGGCGCGGAAGCAGAGCGTGCCGGCGGTGAAGCGCAGCGGCAGCTTGCGCTCGTCGAGGATTTGCTCGCGCACCATGTTGGTCATGGGGACTTCGGCGGTGGGGATGAGCCAGCGACGCTCCATCTGCGCGGTTACGCGCCGAATATCGGAAACGCGCATCTCATGAACTGGCTGGCCGCTTTCGATTAGGTCCTCGAACTCACTTCGGATTTGGCTGGTCGTAAGGCCGTCCACCACGCCAAACTGGTCTTCGCGAAACTTGGGTAACTGTGCGGTGCCGAACATTGCTTCACTTGAGACCAGCACCGGCGGGTTGATCTCGGTGTAGCCGTGCTCGGTCGTGTGCAGATCGAGCATGAACTGCATCAGCGCCCGCTCCAGCCGCGCCAAGGCCCCTTTCAGGATCACGAAGCGGGCGCCGGACAGCTTCGCCGCCGTCTCGAAATCCATCAGCCCGAGCGCCTCGCCGAGTTCGAAATGCTCCTTCGGCTTGAACCCGGCGGGAAACGCCGCCGGCTCGCCGTGGCGGCGGACCTCGACATTGTCGTTCTCGTCTCGGCCATCCGGCGTGTCGGGCGCGGGAATGTTGGGGATCGCCGCCAGCGCCTCGTCGAGCGCGGCTTGCGCGGATTTCTCGGCCGCCTCCAGCGCCGGCGCCGCCTGTTTGAGCGCCGCGACTTCCGCCTTCACCGCCTCCGCCGCCGCGGCGTCCTTGCGCGCCATCGCCGCGCCGATCTCCTTGGAAGCCGCGTTGCGCCGCTCCTGCGCCTGCTGCAACGCGGCGATGGCGGTCCGGCGCGCGTCGTCGAGCGCCAGCAGTTCGGCCGCGCGCGGCGCCAGCCCGCGCCGCGCAAGGCCGGCGTCGAAGCCGGCGGGATCGTCGCGAAGGGAGCGGATGTCGTGCATGTCGTCACCGGGAAAAGCCTGGCGCGGTCCTATCAGAGCCGCGCGGCGCCGCACAACCTCGCGCGGCGCTCAGGCAGCTATGCGGCGACGGCTGGTCGCGCGCAGCCGCGCGCCCAGCACGTTGACCGCCAGCCCCGCCATCACCAGCGCCGCGCCGGCGAGCTCGGCCGGCGTCGTCGGCTCGTCGAACAGCAGCCGCGCCGAGATCATGCCGACCACCGGCACCAGCAGCGCGAACGGGGCGACGACGGCGGTCGGATATTTCGCCAGCAGCCGCGCCCACAGGCCATAGGCCAGCACCGTGCCGCCATAGGCGATGCCGGCCACCGACAGCGCCAGTTTCAGCGAGGGATGCGTCAACGCGGCGAGCGTGCGCTGCGGCTCCAGCCACCACGACAGCGCCGCCATCGGCAGCGGCGCGACCAGGCTGGTCCAGACTACGAAACTCAGCGCGTCGACCCGGCCGATCCGCTTGCCCACGACATTGCCGACGCCCCAGCAGACCGCGGCGCCGAGCGTCAGCGCGAACGGCCGCAGGCTGGCGCCGCCCCAGCGCGTCGAGGCGATCACGACCATGCCGGCGAGCGCGACCGCGCCGCCGATCCATTGCTCGCGCGTCGGCCGCTCGCCCAGCGCCACCGCCGCGAACAGAATGGTGAAATAGACCTGGCTCTGGATCACCAGCGAGGCGAGGCCGACCGGCATGCCCTCGCGCACGCCGAGAAACAGCAGGCCGAACTGCCCGACGCCGATGATCGCGCCGTAAAGCGCGATGCGGGACGCCGGCGCCGCCGGCGGCTTGACGAAAAAGGCGAGCGGCAGCGCCGCGAAAGTGAAGCGCAGCGCCGTCAACAGAAACGGCGGCGCCTCCTCGACCCCGTATTTGATGCCAATGAAGGTCAGGCCCCAGACCACCGACGTGACGACGGCGCCGACGAGATCGGAGCCTTTCACGGGCCCTTGGCTTTCTCCGCCGCGCGCCGCCGCTCGATCAACCTCACCGCGACGACGGCGCCTTCGTAGAGAAGCAGCATCGGCAGCGCGAGCGTCGTCATGCTGATGAGATCGGGCGGCGTCAGGATCGCGGCGATTCCGGTCACGCCGACGATGGCGTAACGGCGCATCGAACTCAGCCATTTCGAATCGATGATGCCGATCTGCCCGAGCAGCGTCAGCACCACCGGCAACTGGAACGCCGCGCCGAAGGCGAACACCAGCGTCATGATCAGCGACAGATATTCGCTCACCTTCGGCAGCAACTCGATGGTCGCTTCGCCCTTCACGTCGACCTGCTGCAACGAAACCGAGAACCGGATCAGCAGCGGCATCACGCCGAAATAGACCAGCAGCGCGCCGAGCACGAAGAAGATCGGCGTCGCGACGAGATAGGGCACGAACGCCCGCTTCTCGGTCTTGTAGAGGCCCGGCGCGACGAACTTGTAGATCTGCGTCGCGATCACCGGAAACGCGATGAACAGCGCGCCGAACATGCTCAGGCGCAGGTTGGTGTAGAACTGTTCGAGAAAAGCGGTGGCGATCAGTTTCGCCTGCGCCGCGCCGACCACCCGGACATAGGGCCAGGTCAGGATGTTGTAGATCTGCTTCGAGAAATAGAAACAGACGAAAAACGCGGCGAAAAACGCGTAGAGCGCGCGGATCAGGCGCTGGCGCAGTTCGATCAGGTGCTCGATCAACGGCGCCCGGGAAGCCTCGATTTCATCGTCGCTCATGATGCGCTCGAAGCGGCCTTCTCGGCGGCGGGCGCGGCTTCGGCCTCGGCGGCGACGGTTACGCTTTCATGCGGGGCCGGCTCGGCCGCCGGCGCCTCGGCGACGGCGGGATCGGCCGGCTTGGCCATGGTGTCGCGCATCAGGCTCGACGGATCGAACGACGTGTCGATCTTGGCGGCGTCGTTGATCGACTGAATTTCCTTTTTCACGCTGTCCAGTTCGGCCTCTTTGATCGCGTCCATGAACTGGCCCTGGAAATCCGTCGCCATCCGCCGCACTTGACCAACATATTTGCCCACGGTGCGCAGCACGCGCGGCAAGTCCTTCGGCGGAATCACCGCCAAGGCGACTATGCCGAACAGCATCATTTTACCAGCGTCGAAATCGAACATCGAGGCACACTCAGCCGCCCGCCCACGCAGGCGGCCGTTAAGACGGGAAGGACGAAGCGAAGATCAGCCGACCTTCTGCTTGTCGCCGACGTCGGCGCCCGCGGCCGGGCGGCTTTCCAGCGTGCGCGCCGGGGGGGCGGCGGCTTCGTCGTCCTCGCTCAAGCCCTTCTTGAACGATTTCACGCCCTTGGCGACATCGCCCATGATGTCGGAGATCTTGCCCTTGCCGCCGAACAGCAGGAGCACGACGGCTCCCAGCAGCAACCAGTGCATCAAGCTTAAGCTACCCATGGCGGACCATCCCTTCGCGCGCCTCACGTCCGGCGCGCCTTTGCCTTCGCGCGGAACCTATGCGCGAAAGGCGGCGAATACAAGCCAAAGGGATGACGGCGTTAACGCGGTGGCCGATAGCGCCTCCCCCACGCGGCGCTTCCCTGTTACAAGCCCCCGCGCACCCTTCCGGAGCCAACCCATGTCCGCCATTGAAAGCCGCCTCGCCGCCCTCGGCGTCACCTTGCCGCAGCCGGCGGCGCCGGTCGCCAATTACGTTGGCGCCGTCCGGGCCGGAAACCTCGTCGTCGTCTCCGGCCAGTTGCCGCTCGGCGCGAATGGCAAGCTCGACCCCGCCCATGTCGGCAAGCTGAGGCCGGGCATGGCGATCGAGGCCGCCAAGGCGGCCGCCCGCCTCAGCGCCGTCAATGTGCTGGCGCAGGTCAAGGCCGTGGTCGGCGATCTCGACCGCGTCGCGCGGGTGGTCCGGCTTGGCGGCTTCTTCAGCGTCGAGGGCGGCCACGAGGCGTTGCCCGCCGCCATGAACGGCGCTTCCGATCTCGTCGCCGAAGTGTTTGGCGAGAAGGGCCGCCACGCCCGCACCACGGTCGGCGTCGCGCATCTGCCGCTCGACGCGATCTGCGAGGTGGAGGGCCTGTTCGAGATCGCGCCGTGAGCCTCTACTGGCTGGTCGCGCGGCCGATCGCCCATCGCGGCTGGCATGGCCCCGGCCGGCCGGAGAATACGCTCGCCGCCGCCCGCGCCGCGATCGCGGCGGGGTTCGCCGTCGAATGCGACATCCAGCGCAGCGCCGACGGCGAGGCGGCGGTGTTCCATGACGCCACGCTCGACCGGCTCACCGGCGCGGCCGGCGCGGTCGGCGACCATCCGCTCGCCGCGCTGCGGCGGCTCGCGGTGCTGGACACGGCCGAGACGATCCCCTCGCTTACCGAACTGCTGGCGCTGATCGCGGGACGCACGCCCTTGATCTGCGAGATCAAGAGCGAGTTCGACGGCGACATGCGGCTCGCCGCGCGGGCGGTCGAGATCGCGCAAGGTTACGACGGTCCGCTCGCCTTCAAGAGCTTCGACCCGGAAGTGATCGCGTTTCTGCGCGCCGACCGCTGTCCGCGCCCGCTCGGCATCGTCGCCGAGGCGGATTACGACGATCCCTATTTCGCCGCGCTATTGCCGGCGCAGAAGCAGGATTGCGCCGCCTTCCTGCATCTCGGCCGCACCCGGCCCGATTTTCTGTCCTGGTGCGTCGACGACCTGCCCCATCCCGCCCCGTCGCTGTTCCGCGCCGAAGGAGCCAAGCCGGTGATGGTGTGGACGGTGCGCACGCCGGCGCAATGGGGGCTGGCGCGCAAGTTCGCCGATCAGGCGGTGTTCGAGGGGCCGCTGCCTTGAAGCCCCGCGCTCACTCCGTCAGCGCCTGCAACTGCGCGCGGTCCTTCAGCATGATGTGGCGCGAGCCGGAGAAATGCAGCGCGCCCTTCTCCGCCAGCGCCGACAGCGAGCGCGACACGGTCTCCAGCGTCAGGCCGAGATAATCGCCGATGTCGCGCCGGCTCATCGGCAGCGCCAGCACGCCCGCCACCGCGAGCCGCCGATCCATGTCGAGCAGGAAGGCGATCACCCGCTCCATCGCGTTGCGGCGCCCGAGCAGCAGCATGTGTTCCTGCGCGTTGCGCAATTCGTCCGCCGCCATCCGCCACAAAGCGCAGGCGGTGTGGGCGTCGTGGGTGGCCATGTTCTCCAGCGCGCGGCGCTTGACGATGGCGACCTTGGTCTCGACCACCGCCTCCGCCGACAGCAGATGCGAATCGCGCGCGCCGAGGCCGAAATATTCGCCCGGCAGGTGGAAGGCGTCGATCTGGCGGCGGCCGTCGCGCAGCAGCTTGAAGGTGCGCACCGCGCCGCGCCGCACGCAATAGACGTAATCGGCCGGCTCGCTCTCGCCGTAGATCTCCTCGTCGCGGTCGAAGGCGACTTCCTTCGCCGGCAATCCGCCGGGGCCGCGCAGCAGGATCGGCTCCTCCGCCGCCGCCAGCCCATGCACGGCCAGACCTACGTCGCAACGGTCGTGGGATGACGGGTTCAAGTCCAGCATCTCGGGGCTCCCTGGAAATCTGGCTCCACGGTAGCCGCCCGCATGGACGCATGTAATTCGGGTCCGCGCCTTACGGCGGCGCCCTTAAGTAGATTTACGGAGGCGGCGCTCCTCGATCAATCGGGTCAAATGCCGGATCGTCTCCTCGTCCACCCGCGGCGCCGGGATCACCAGATCCACAGAATCCGTCAGCGATTCCAATGCGACGCCGCGAAAACCCGTCGTCAGCACGATCGGCGCGCGCAGGCCGAGCCGGCGCAGCCGCCGCGCCAGATCGAGCCCGTCGGGCCCGCGCGACTTATGGTCGAGCACGAAGCAATCGGCCGCGCCTTTCAGCGACGAGGCCAGCAGGCTGCGCCCGCTGGTGTAGAGGCGCGCGTCGAAACCCGCGCTCTGAAACAGGAACCGCAGCGAAACCAACACCGCCTTGTCGTCGTTGACGACGGACACTTTTGGGCGAAACGCGCCGTCCAGCGCCCGCTGGGGCGTCTCCTGTTCCCGAACTCGATTCGACGCGCCCATGCCCGATTGTCGCTATCTTGGGCGCCCCGGGCTTTGATTCGCGTCAATTCTTACGCAAACCGGCGCGAATCGCGATCTGAACCAGCTCGGAAAAGGTGTCGGCCCGCATTTTGCCCATCACATGGGCGCGGTAGACCTCGACCGTGCGCGGGCTGATGCCGTAATTGCGCGCGATCTCCTTGTTGGACTGGCCGTCGAGCAGCCCCTCCATCACCTGCCGCTCGCGCCGGCTGAGCGCGGCCAGACACGCGGCGGCCTCGGGGTCGATCGCCGGCCGCGCCTCGCCGCGCTTGGTCAACGCGCCGGAAATCGCCTCGATCAGCCGCGCGTCGTCGAACGGCTTTTCGATGAAATCCAACGCGCCGCGCTTCATCGCCTCGACCGCCAGCGCCACGTCGCCATGTCCGGTGATCAGCACGACCGGGCAATCGTCGCCCTGTTGGCGCAGGATTTCGAGCAATTCGACCCCGCTCTTGCCGGGCATGCGGATATCGGACAACAGGCAGCCGCGCCCCGGCTCCCGCTGCGCGGCCAGGAACGATTCCGCCGAATCGAACGCCTGCGTCTCGAACCCCGCCGAGCCCAGCAGCAAATCGAGCGAATCGCGCACGGCCGCGTCGTCGTCGACGATAAAGACGGGGCCTTTCACGCCGCGCTCCCGCCGCGCAGCGGCAGCGTCAGGCGGAAGGTGGCGCCGCCGTCGGCGTTGTTGTGCGCCCACATCTGGCCGCCATGCGCCTCGACGATGCCGCGGCTGATCGACAGCCCGACGCCTAGCCCGGTAACCTTGGTGGTGAAGAACGGCTCGAACAGCCGCGCCATCGCCTCCGCCGCGATGCCGGGGCCGGTGTCGGCGACGGCGATCTCCAGCACGCCGGGCGCGACCAGCCGGCTCGACACCGCAAGCTCGCGCCGCTCGCTCGCATCCATCGCGTCGAGCCCGTTGCGCAGCAGATTGACCAGCACCTGCTGGATCTGGATGCGGTCGGCGAAAAGCGCGTCATGCGCGGGGTCGAGTTCGAACTTCAGCGCCACGCCCTTTTCGCGCGCCCCGACGAGGCCGAGCGCCGCCGCCTCCTCGACCAGCTTGGCGACGCTCTCCTGCTTGCGCTCGCCCGCGCGGCGCGACACGAAATCGCGCAAGCGGCGGATGATCTGCCCGGCGCGCAAAACCTGCTCGGCCGCCCGCTCCAGCGCGCCCTCGATCTTGGCCGCCGAGGGCAGGCCCGCATCGGCCAGCAGCCGGCGCGAGCCGGTGATGTAATTGCCGATCGCCGCCAGCGGCTGGTTGAGTTCGTGCGCCAGCGCCGAGCCCATTTCGCCCAGCGCGCTGAGCCGCGAGATATGCGCCAGCTCCGCCTGCAACGCCTGCGTGCGGCTCTCGGTGCGGCGCGCCTCGGTGAGATCGTGCATAAAACCGGTGAACAGCCGCCGCCCCTCGACATTGGTCTCGCCGATCGACAGATGCAGCGGAAACGGCGACCCGTCGCGCCGCCGGCCGGTCACGATGCGGCCGACGCCGATGATGCGGCGCTCGCCGGTGGCGAGATAATGATGCATGTAGCCGTCGTGGCGCGAGCAGTCTGGCTCCGGCATCAGGATGTTGACGCTCTGGCCGATCGCCTCCGCGGCGGAATAGCCGAACATGCGCTCGGCCGAGCGGCTGAACGACTGCATGATTCCGGCGCCGTCGATCACGACCATGCCGTCGAGCGCCGTCTCCATGATCGAGCTGAGTTGCGCCGCCCGCTCCTCGACCTCGCCCCACAGCCGCGCTTCTTCGTCAGCGGCGAAGGCGGCGCCGGCGACCCGCCGCACCGCGCCGTCGGCGTCCGCCACCGCGCCGCCGACCAGCCGCACCATCGAGCCGCCGTGATCGGGCGCGAGCCGCATGCGCAGATCGAAATCGCCCTTGGCCGCGATGCAGCGCCGCAACGCCGCGCGCAAAAACTTACGCTCGCCGGCGCCGACCGGCGCCCGCGCCAGCAACTGCTCGAACCGCCCCGCCGCCGGCAAGTCCAGCAGCGCGCGCGCGCCGGGAGACAGCCGCAGCTCCTCGCTCGCGACGTCGAAAGTCCACGCCCCGCCCGGCGGCGGTCTTGTCCTGGTTCTCGGCTGCGCCCGCTTGCGATCCATGCCCCGTATGTAGAAGGCGCGCGGCTTTTGGCCAAGCCGCCTTTGGGACAGGATGCGCCTCAATCGCCGCGACGGCGCTCCGGCGCGAGGTCGGCGTCGTCGAGCACCCGGAGCGCCGCGCCTTCGAGATCGTCGTACTGGCCCGAGTTCAGCGCCCACAGGAACGCCGCCAGCCCGAAGCCGCCAAGCGCCAGCGCGGCAGGGATGAGGAACAGAAGCGAAGTCATGCCGTCTCCAACGCCGCAAAGCCCGCTTTAGGTTGCGCGCCCCCTTTAGCCTGCGGCGTCGGGCCGCGCACCCTGAGCGCGTTCAAAGTGACAAGCAGCGACGAGCCGGACATGGCGGCGGCGGCGAGAATCGGCGTCAGATGGCCGGAGGCGGCGAGCGGCAGCGCCAGCACGTTGTAAGCCGCCGCGATCCACAGATTTTGCCGCATCGCCGCGCGCGCCCGCCGCCCCGCCGTCAACGCCTGCGCCACCGCGCCGAGCCGGTCGCCCAAAAACACCGCGTCGGCGGCGTTCTGCGCCAGATCGGCGGCGCTGGCGGGCGACATCGACACATGCGCGGCGGCGAGCGCGGGCGCGTCGTTGATCCCGTCGCCGACCATCAGCGTTTTCACGCCGCGCTCGGCCAGGGCGCGCAGCCGCGCCACCTTCTGCGCCGGCTTCAGATCGCCGGCGTATTGCGTCACGCCGAGCGCGCGCGCGACCTCCGCCACCGCCGGCGCGCTGTCGCCCGACAGGATCTCGATGGCGTAGCCGCGCCGCCGCAGTTGCGCGATCGTCTCGACCGCGTCCGCCCGCAACGCCTGCCGCAGGCCGAACACGGCCGTCCGCTCGCCCCAGCGGAAGCCGACGCGCGAAAGCCCCTCGTCGAAGCCGTTCTCCGTCGCGCCGAGGCCGCAAAAGTCCAGCGCGCCCAGCCGCGCTTCGACGCCCCCGATCATCGCCCGCACCCCTTGCGCGGGCGTCTCCTCGACATCGGCGAACGGCGCCTGCGCCTGCGCCGAACGGCTCAGCGTGCGCGCCAGCGGATGATGGCTCGACAGCGCCAGCCGCGCCGCGACGGCGAGCAGTTCGTCGGAAAATTCACCCTCCAGCGCCGGCTCGGGCAGCGTCAGCGTGCCGGTCTTGTCGAACACGACGCAATCGGCCTCCGCCAACCGCTCGATCGCGTCGCCGCGGTTGAGCAGCACGCCCTGACGGAACAGCCGGCCCGCCACCACCACCTGCACCGCCGGCACCGCCAGCGCCACCGCGCAGGGACAGGTGACGATCAGCACCGAGATCGCCACCACCAGCGCCTCGTGCCAGCTGGCGCCGAGCGCGAGCCAGCCAAGCGCGGCGAGCAAGGCGGCGACATGCACGACCGGGGCGTAATAGCCCGCCACCCGATCGGCGAGTTTGACGTAACGCGATTTCGCCGCCGTCGCGTTCTCCAGCAGCCGCTCGATCTCGTCGAGCAGAGTGCCGGCGCCGGCGGCGACGACCTCGATCTCCAGCGCGCCGGAAAGGTTGATCGCCCCGGCGTAGACCTGCGCGCCCGGCCCGACCGCGCGGCCGCGCGTCTCGCCGGTGACGAGGCTGTCGTCGATCACCGATTGACCCGAGGCGACGCGCCCATCCGCCGCCAGCCGCTCGCCCGGCCGCACCAGCAAACGATCGCCCGGCTGCAAGGCGCTGGCCGGCATGTCCTGCAAGCCGCCGTCGGCGCGGATGCGGGTCGCCTGCGTCGCCCGCAGGCTCGCCAGATTGGCCGCGACGCCGCGCGTGCGCCGCCGCATCGCCGCGTCGAGCACGCGGCCGAGCAGCAGGAAGAACAGCAGCATCAGCGCGCTGTCGAAATAGGCGTGCTGCGCGCCGCGCGCGGTTTCCGCCACCGACAGGCCGAGCGCCAGCGTGACCCCGACCGAGATCGGCACGTCCATGTTGAGCTTGCGCCCGCGCAAGGCGCGCGCGGCGCTGAGGAAGAACGGCCGCCCGGCGTAGATCGCGGCGGGCAGCGCGATCAGCGCCGAAATCCAGTGAAACATGTCGCGCGTCGCCGGGTCGATGCCGCTCGCCTCGCCGGCCCAGATCGACACCGACAGCAGCATCACGTTCATCGCCGCGAAGCCCGCGACCGCGAGGCAGCGCAGCAGAAACTGCATCTGCTCGGCGTCCTCGCGCTCCAGCGCGCCCAATTCGAACGGGCGCGCGCGATAGCCCAGCGGCGCGAGCGTCGCCGCCACCTGCGCCGGGTCGAACGCCTCGTCGCGCCAACTCACGCGCAGCCGTCTTGTGGCGTAATTGAGCCGGGCCGAGGGCGCGCCGGGCAGCGCCGCGACGGCGCGCTCGATCGTGCCGATGCACGCCGCGCACGTCACGCCCTGCATCGCGAAATCGGCCTCGCGCGGCCCCGCCGTCACCGCAAGGTCACTCGATTGAGCGAGCGGAACAGGGTCTGGCCGTCGCGCCGGGCGACCAGCTCCAGATCCCACGCGCCCGCCGCCGCCGTCGCGCCGGGCGCGACATAGACGCCCGGCCCGTCCGCGCGCATCGCGAAGGTATGGTCGCGCTTCATGTCGGCTGGCGCGTCCCAGCGGCCGGTCACGCTCAGCCCCTCGACCGGGCGGCCCGCCGCGTCGCGGAACGCCGCGCGCGGGCCGGCGGGGTCGAGCTGGACATCGACCTTCCAGCCGCGCTGCGCCTGCGCCTGCGCCGCCGCGATCTGCCCATTATAGGCCAGCCCGTCCTCGTAAGGATGCGCGTCGACCTCGCCGCTCAACGTCGAGAGCGCGTCATAGGCCATCAGCCCGTTGACCGCGAACACCACGCCAAAGAAGCTGAGCAGAATCAGCAGCACCTTGCGTCCCGTCAGCCGCGGGCCGGACTCCCCTATCGCCGAATGGGCCATGCCGCCTCCTATTGCCCGCCGGAGCGGAAGAAATCCTTCGTCTCGCCCGCCAGTTTGTCGTCGGAGCCGACAATGGCGAAGGTCAGCGGCGTCTCGTCGGCCTTGGGCGCCTGCGCCGCCGTCACCAGCACCCGCAGTTCGCGCGTCTGATCCGGCCCGACTTCGAAACTCGCCGCCGCGCCTTTGTCGGCGCCCGCGACCTCGACCTTCAAGCCGTCGAGCCCAGTCACGTCGAGCCAGAACCGCCGCGTCCGCGCCGCCTTGTTGGCGACATGCACGGTGTAGCCGTTGCGGATCGAGCCGTCGGCGGTGCGCACATAGAGCGGGTTGCGGTCGTGCACCAGCGTCACCGCCGCGTTGGGCCGCGCCGTCAACGCATAGAGCATCACGAAGCCGACCACCGCGATCACGGCGCTGTAGAGCGCCGTGCGCGGCCGGATCAGCCGGTAGACCGGCGGCAGCCCCTGCGCGTGGCGCTTGATGTTGATGTCGGTGTTATAGGCGATCAACCGGGTCGGCCGGCCGATCCTGTGCATCACCGAATCGCAGGCGTCGATGCACAGGCCGCACTGGATGCAGCCGAGATTGGGGCCGCCGCGAATGTCGACGCCGGTCGGACAGACCTCGACGCATAGGGTGCAGTCGATGCAATCGCCGACCTTCTCGCCCTGCGCCAGCGCCGCCTTCGACTTCTTCAGCGACAGCCGCGGCTCGCCGCGGTCGTAGTGATAGGAGACGTTGAGCGCGTGCTCGTCGGTCAGCGCGGCCTGAATGCGCGGCCACGGGCACATGTACAAACACACCTGCTCGCGCATGAAGCCGGCGAAGAAATAGGTCGTGAACGTCAGCACGCCGATCGAGGCGTAAGCGATGAACGGCGCCTGAAACGTCAACAGGCTCCACACCAGATGCGGCGCGTCGGCGAAATAGAGCACCCAGGCGCCGCCGGTCCACCAGGCGATGATCAGCCACAGCGCGTGTTTGGTGATCTTCTCCCGCCACCAGCGCACATTGTGCGGGCCGGCGTCCTTGAGCATCCGCTCGCGCCGGTCGCCCTCGACCAGCCGCTCGACGGCGAAGAA